>JAZSJX010000064.1:0-6592 GCA_045534535.1 Congzhengia sp. | reverse complement strand
TCTTTTGCCAAGCCAACCAAAATACAAAGCAAAAAGGTTGTAGTATATAAGATACAGTATGATGATGTTTATATAAAATCCGAAAATCAGGCACCTTAAAAGCGAAAAAACAGTTGCTATTGCAAGCCCTATGGAAATGCCAAAGCTAAAGCTGAAGCACAAGAGGAGTACAGTAACGATTTCTATGCCTGAAACAGCACTTAAGGCAAGCTGACCGCCGATTAAAATTGCGACACATACTCCAATGAGAGTAATGTCTTTAACATTTCTGATCATTTGATTGAATTATAAACCCAAATATACAGGGTGTCGGGCTTGACTAACAAGGCATCTGCACCTAGCATAGCAGAGCCGTATTCGTTCTCGTTATAAACAACTGTTCCCCAGGAAGGATTTGAATATTCCGTATCACTAGTGTAAAGCATCCAGCACTTGCTAAAATCGGCAGTGTTTTTAAAGCCATTTATGGAAACAACCATTCCGTTTTCTATAGTAAAGTCAAGCTCGCCGTTTTCTTTAAGCTTTGTCATATAGTCAACCAGAGGCATATCGTCTTTACGATCAAGCAAATCCTCATTTACAAATATGGCAATGCAAGTATCAGAATCTTTTACTACATAGCTATCCTTTTTATTACACGATGATAATAAAAAGGAGCAAGATATTACTGAAAGTAACAAAATGGATGAAATAATGCGCTTTTTGTAAATTTTAAAGATAGTGTTCATATAAAAACCTCCCGAAAAATAAAATTGCGCGCACAAAAGGGCACGCAAAAAACAGTTTTATACTGTATAGTTTTTTCTCCAAACGCCCAAGAAAATTGACTCACTTCATGGTGGGCAGGTATTCGGACTTTAACCGTAATGACTGTTGTGGCAGATTTTCACCGCACTTCCCCTACATTATGCAAAACGCACTTCGCACCATATATTCAGTTGTTTCTTATCATATCATCATTTAAGCTAAAAGTCAAGTGTGTTGACAATGGTTTATCTTTTTTTAGATTATTCAGTTTTCATGTTCTGTTACATTTATTTTTTCAAGTTTACATTTTTGCCTGTATGCAAGGGGAGTAATATCTTCGTGCTTTCTGAAAATATCGTTAAATCTTTGCTGGCTTGAAAACCCCACCATTTTAGCAACTTCTGAAACCTTCATATCAGTGTTTTTTAAATATTCCTTTGCAGATTCAATCCTTACCTTTAAAATATAGCTTTTAGGACTTATTCCGAACTTGTCCTTAAACGAATGAGCAAAATAACTGTCGGATAAATAGATGTATTTTGCAACATCTGTTAAGGTCAGGTCTTTGTCATAGTTGTTGTCTATATATTCCTTTGCTATGCTTAAAAGTTCGTGGAGCTTTAAATTTCTGTTTTTAGCACTTTGTTCCCACTCCTGCTTTAGTGTTCTGGAGAGAAGAACAAAAAGCTCTAAAATTAAAAGACAGCTTAAAAAATCTCCCCAGACCTGATATTTCATACGCTCTCTTAAAATACGATTCATTACATGAACAATATCGTTTTTCCTTGAAAGATTTAAAAATAAGTAGTCGCCTGTTGCTTCGTCCTCGATATACTCAATAAAATCGGTCAGCGACACATGGATATCCTGCTCGTTATTTTGAGTTTTAAATGTAAAACTTAGAACAATAAATTCGCACATTTCGGACTTTACAATAAACTTATGAGCTTTCCCGGGCTTTATTATGACAACAGAGTGGGGTACCATATTAACATCAATGCCCTCAATCTGAAAAACAGCAGTACCTTTTTTTATATACACCATCTCAAAATGGTCGTGGCGGCTTACAGTCATAGACCAGTTTGTGTCGTGAATTTTTTCGATTGTTTTAACAACTGCGGGCATATATGTAAGCTTTTCTGCAAGCTCGTCCCACGCTCTTGGCAGCTGGTCGTTTGTATGCAAAGCAACGCACCTCCTTAAATTTTAACGAAAACTGCTTTTATTATATAATAAAATTTGAAATATGTAAACAGTATTTTAACTTTATTGACACTTTTTTTAAATTATGGTATACTTGTTTCATAATAAAATGTGATAGGTGTAGACTATGAATGTAAGTAAATTTATGACGCCGAGGCTCTTAGCTGTTGCATCCTTTGTAAAGCGCGAAAGCAAAGTCTGCGATGTGGGAACAGACCACGCGTATATCCCGATTTGGCTTATAAAAAACGGTGTTTCGGTTTCTGCTTTGGCTATGGATATAAACGAAGGTCCGCTTGAGCGTGCCAAAGAAAATATAGAAAAATTTGACATGAGCGAGAAAGTTAAGACAAGACTTTCAGACGGTCTTTGTAAATTAGAAAAAAATGAAGCAGATACAGTTATAATTGCAGGTATGGGCGGAATTTTAATAAACAGAATATTAGAAAATGCAAAGGAATTATTGCCTAGCATCAACCACTTCGTATTACAACCTATGACGGCGATTGAAGAAACAAGAAAATTTTTGGCAGAAAACTCTCTTTTAATAGAAGACGAAAAGTTAGTAAGAGAAGAAGATAAAATATATACTGTTTTGTCAGTAACGCATGGAAAAATGGATGTTAAAGATGACATCTATTACTATGTAGGGGAAAAGCTTATAAAAAACCGCGATGAGCTTTTAAAAGATTATTTAGACGGAAAAATTTACGAGCTTAATAAAGCGATAAATTCGATGGTAAATACCAAAAACAAAGAAGCACTTAAAAAACGCGTATTTTTTACAGAACAAAAAGCAAAGATGGAAAAAATAAGGGAGGAGTGTGAAAAATGGTAAAGTTAAATGAAATCCTAGATTTTATAAACGCATTAGCACCTCAATCACTCTCAGAAAGCTATGATAATGTAGGTCTTTTAGTAGGAAACCATGAAAAAGAAATTAAAAGCGTTTTAATAACACTCGATACTGACGAATCAGTAGTAAACGAGGCAAAAGAAAAAAATGCTGACCTTGTAATTTCACACCATCCGATAATTTTTAAGCCCTTAAGCAGAATTACAGACAAGGATAGCACACAGCGTGCAGTAATTTCACTTATAAAAAATGATATTGCACTAATCAGTGTTCACACAAATTTTGACAGTGTAGAAAAAGGCTTGTGCGATTTGTTTTTAGACAAAATTGCAGACACTCAAAACCGCACTGTTTTAGAGGGTACAGAACCTGACGGTTTAGGAAGATTTGCTTATCTTAAAGCACCGTTAAAGCTGATTGACATTTTAAAAAGTATCAAAGAAAATTTTAAGCTTTCAACAGTCCGTTTTGTTGGAAATGAAGAAAGTAAAATTTCAAAAATTGCGGTTTGCAACGGCGGTGGAGCAGAATTTATTGAAAAGTCAAAGGAAATGGGAGCAGACTGCTTCATATCAGGCGACATTAAATATCATCAGGCAAGATATGCTTACGAAAACGATATTGCATTTATAGAAATTCCGCACTATAATGCAGAAGTAATTTTTTCTAAGTATATGAAAGAAATATTAGAAGAAAAATTTGGTCAAAAACTTAAAATTTTAGTTTCCGATAAAAATATTGATATATGGAAACACTTTTAGTAAAAGCTTGTACTTTATGCAGTTTTATGGTATAATTTATTAGATAAACAGGCACATTTTTGGAGGGTATAATGAATCAGGTAATTATGAAACAGACATCTGCATTGCCTATGATTGTTCTTCGCGGTTTGGTTGTGTTTCCAAACACCTTAGTCCATTTTGATATGGCACGCGAAAAATCAATTTTAGCTTTAGAGAACGCTATGGTAAATAACCAGACGGCGTTTGTTTCTATGCAAAAAGATATAACGATAGAAAATCCCGTAAGGGAAGATATAGAGGATATGGGTACAATCTGCAAAATAACACAGGTTGTAAAAATGCCAAACAATACAGTTCGCGTATTGGTTGAAGGATTAAAAAGAGCAAAAATTTCAGACATTTTAAAAACTAAACCATATTTCGTGTCCCTGGTTGATGAAATTGAGCCGGAGGATTATGATGAAAAGGATTTGGAAAACGAGGCTTTAAAAAGAAAACTTATAGATGTGTTTATGGATTATCGTGAGTATAATCACAAGGTAAACGGCGAATTTGTGTTTAGCAAGAAAAACACAGAAAGCACATCACGCTTAGCTGACAGCTTAGCATCAAATCTTCCGCTAACATTAATTGACAAGCAGGAAATTCTAAACACGGCAGATGTTAAAGAGCGTGTTATAAAGCTTATAAACCTTTTAGTTCGTGAAACTGAAATTGCAAAGATAGACAGTGTAATCGAAAGAAAGGTAAGGGAAAATATTGACCAGAATCAAAAGGAATATTTCCTTCGTGAGCAGATGAAGGTTATTCAGGAAGAGCTTGGCGACAAAGAGGGCACAGAATCAGAAGCTGAAGAAATAAGGGAAGAATTAGATAAATTAGACCTTCCTGAAGCCGTTCGTGAAAAGTGTGAAAAGGAACTCGAAAGATTTTTGAAAATGTCTTATAACAACCCCGAATCGAATGTTATAAGAACATATTTATCGTGGGTAACAGAGCTTCCGTGGAACAAGTTTACAGATGAGGTTTTAGACATAAAGAAAGCTAAAGAAATTTTAGCGCGCGACCATTACGGCTTAGAAAAGGTTAAGGAAAGAATTTTAGAGTATCTGGCAGTTAAAAAGATTACAAATTCTATGGCAGGTCCCATTCTTTGTTTAGTAGGACCTCCCGGAGTTGGTAAAACCTCAATAGCAAAATCTATTGCTGAGAGTATGGGAAGAAATTATGTAAGAATTTCTTTGGGCGGTATTCGAGATGAGGCGGATATTAGAGGACACAGAAGAACCTATATCGGTTCTATGCCTGGCAGAATTATAACTGCTTTAAAACAGGCAGGGTCTAATAACCCCCTTATGCTTTTTGACGAGATTGATAAAATGGGTGCAGACTATAAGGGAGACCCATCTGCCGCTCTTTTAGAGGTGTTGGATTCTGAGCAGAACACTAAATTCCGCGACCATTTTATGGAGGTGGACTTTGACCTTTCTGATGTTTTATTTATTGCAACCGCAAATACATTGGACACAGTTCCTAAACCGCTCTTAGACAGAATGGAAATAATAGAACTTCCCGGCTACACATCGGAAGAAAAGTTTAATATTGCAAAACAGCATTTATTACCAAAGCAGCTTAAAAAGCATGGATTAACAAAGAAAAATGTTTTAATAAATGATGGTGCAATCCGTTTAGTGATTGAGCATTACACAAAAGAAGCGGGTGTGCGTTCTTTAGAGAGAAAAATAGCGGACATTTTAAGAAAAGCGGCACTTACAATATCAGAAGATGAAAACGCAAAGGTTAGGGTGAGTGCAAAAAATATAGAAGAATTTTTAGGAAAGCATTTGTTTGACAAGGATGCCGTTTCCAAGAAAAATGAAATCGGTATAGTAACAGGACTTGCCTGGACACAGGTTGGGGGAGATACCTTGTCCGTTGAGGTTAATGTTGTAAAGGGAACGGGCAATTTAGAACTTACTGGAATGCTTGGCGATGTTATGAAGGAGTCGTGTAAGGCGGCAATAAGCTATGTAAGAGCAAATGCAAAAAAAATGGGGATTGAAGAAAACTTCTATGAAATATATGACCTTCACATTCATGTCCCCGAGGGTGCAACGCCAAAGGATGGTCCGTCTGCAGGTATCACAATCGCTACAGCCTTAGTTTCAGCACTATCAAAACGAAAGGTTAACCACAGTGTTGCAATGACGGGCGAAATTACCATAAGAGGAAGAGTGCTTCCTATAGGCGGTCTTCGTGAAAAAACCTTGGCTGCATACCGTGCAGGCATTAAGACGATTATTATTCCAAAAGATAACAAAAAGGATATTGACGAGTTAGAACAGGTTGTAAAAGACAATATCGAAATTAAGACAGTTTCAAATATGAACGAGGTTTTAAGTATCGCTCTTATTTAAAGTGAGGATAAATTATGAAAATAAATTTAAACAACGCAAACTTTTTGTTGTCAGGCGTAAAAAAGGAGCATTACCCGGTAACGACCATCCCCGAAATTGCATTTGCGGGAAGGTCAAATGTGGGTAAATCGTCTCTGATAAATAAAATACTGAATCGTAAAAGCTTTGCACGAGTGAGTGCAACGCCCGGAAAAACTGCAACAATAAATTTTTACGAGATTGACAAAAAGCTTATGCTTGTTGACCTTCCGGGATACGGATATGCCGCAGCCAGCAAGGGCGAAAGAAAAAATCTTACCCAGATTATAGGCGAATACCTGACCGAAAGAAAGCAGCTTATGCAGGTTGTTTTGCTTGTCGATTCAAGACATAAACCGACAGAAGATGATGTTAATATGCTCTCATCTATAAAGAGTGCGGGCGGTATGGCGGTAGTCATTGCTACCAAAGCCGACAAGCTTTCAAAAAAACAGTTAGAAGAAAGCTTAGACCGTATCGTAGAAACTCTAAACTTACAAGATGGCGATATTTTAATTCCGTTTTCAGTTAAGAGTAATGAGAGTGCAGAAAACTTTTGGGATTATGTTTACGACTATGTTTTATATGACGATGAAGAGGAAGAGGAA
>JAZSJX010000075.1:0-36936 GCA_045534535.1 Congzhengia sp. | reverse complement strand
AATCCTCCTTTAATTTATTATGCACAGATTTTTTGCGATTATAAAAGAGACTGTAGCAAATTTGCTACAGTCTCTTTTATAATCGCAAAAAATCTGTGCATAATAAATTAAAGGAGGATTTATGATAACATTTGAGGATATTAAGAACAACGAAGCAATTAAAACATATATAAAGGAAGCAGACAAATCACTAATGGCACTTGGCTATACCGAGCATAGCTTTGCACATGTTACAATGGTTTCAAATACCGCAAAATACATTTTAGAAACCTTGGGCTATCCCAAACACGATATTGAGCTTGTTCAAATTGCAGCATATCTCCACGATATCGGAAACTTAGTTAACAGAATTGAACATTCTCAGAGCGGTGCTCTGCTTGCATTTAGAATTTTAGATGAAATGAAAATGCCGCCCTGCGATATTGCGCTGATTGCGTCTGCTATAGGAAATCACGATGAGGGCACAGGAACGCCTGTAAATCACATCGCGGCTGCATTGATTATTGCAGACAAAACCGATGTGAGAAGAAGTCGCGTGAGAAACCAGGATTTTACTACATTTGATATTCACGACAGGGTTAACTACTCCGTCAAAGAATCTAGGATAAAAATAAATGAAGAAAAAAGCTTAATTAAGCTAAAAATCTACTTAGATAACCATTTTGGTTCTGTTATGGACTATTTTGAGATATTTATGGAAAGAATGATTTTGTGCAGGAAAGCTGCCGAGAAACTTGGTCTTGAATTCAAATTGTTTATAAACGAACAACAGGTAATATAAAAAAGGCTGCAGCAATTTAGATACACCAAAAAGTTACACTTTTAAAGCGTAGTGCTTTTGTTCTGATTGCTACAGCCTGTTTCTATTTATTTCTCTCTCTTATAGCTCTATCCATATTTCTTTTTGCATCACGCTCTGCAATTGCCTCACGCTTATCATACGCCTTTTTACCTCTTGCTAGTCCTAATTCAACCTTAACCTTACTTCCTAAAAAGTAAACTGAAAGAGGAATCAGCGAATACCCTTTTTCTTTAATTTTGCCTATAAGACGCATAATTTCTTTTTTATGAAGCAAAAGTCTTCTCTCGCGAAGCGGGTCGCGGTTAAAAATGTTGCCCTTTTCATAAGGGCTTATGTGCATACCGATTAGTATTGCCTCGCCCGTTTTTAGTGAAACATAACTATCCTTTAAATTTATGCCCCCTGCACGAATCGACTTTACCTCTGTTCCAAAAAGCTCAATTCCTGCCTCTATTTTTTCATCAATAAAATAATCGTGATATGCCTTTTTATTATTACTTATAATCTTTTTAGGTTTGTTTTCCATAACTACTCCATCGTCTTTTCAAAAATATACCGCCCAGAAGGGCGGTATATAAAAATTTTAGTCTATTTCAATTAAACCGTAATCTCCACTCTTTCTGCGATAAACAACGCTCGTTATACCACTGTTGCCATTTGTAAAAATAAAGAAGTTGTGGCCGATAAGCTCCATCTGCAAAACTGCCTCTTCAGGAGACATTGGCTTGCTTTCAACTTTTTTGGTTCTTACAATTTTAATATCATCTTCCGACTCGTTATCAGATGTAATCGGCGAAATATTATCAAAAACTACATTTTCAACATATTCCTTCTTCATTCTTTTTTCAAGTTTTGTCTTATTTTTACGGAGCTGGCGTTCTAAGATATCTACTGCATTGTCGATTGAAGAATACATATCAGTTGTACTTTCTTCAACTCTTAATATAAGACCGCCTGAATGAATTGTTGCCTCAACAAATTGGTCATCACGCTGAACGCTTAATGTTACAAGAGCCTGAGCTTCTTTGTAGAAGTACTTGTCAAGCTTTGCAAATCTTTCTTCTACTCTTGCCTTTAACCCATCAGTCAAAGCAATTTGTTTTCCCGTAATTGTGATTTTCATTACCATCCACTCCTTTTTGTTTTTTGCATACCGTACAGCAAAAAGCACCTGAACGGTAAAACACGAAATTCGTGTTTTATATATTTGAACAAATGTATCAAACTGACACTTTGAACAAATTTTTAATAAATTTTTTCTATTTCTTATCTATATTATACCACAATTTCTATAAATTTCAATCTATTTTTTCTGATTTAACAAATATTTAATCTTTACGCCTCATATAATTAAACAGTTTTATATGGGGGAGGTTTTCTTGTGAAGAGGTTTTGTTTTCTTGTATTATTTGTTTTTTTCACTGTTTTATTTCCATCAAACACTTATGCTCTGTCCGTTTCAGCTGAATATGCCTGTGTAATCGACGCACAAACAGGAAGAGTCATTTATGAAAAGAATGCCTATAGCACACATTCTATGGCGAGCACAACTAAAATTATGACAGCTTTAGTTGCATTAGAAAACGGAAATTTAAACGATATTGTAACCGTAGGCAAAAATGCTGCCGGGTGTGAGGGCACAAGTCTGTATCTTAAGGCAGGCGACAAGGTTTCCTTAGAGGACCTTTTATATGGCTTAATGCTCCGCTCGGGAAATGATGCCGCAATTGCTATTGCCGAGCATATTTCAGGCACTACGGATAAATTTGCCACGCTTATGACATCAAGAGCACAAACTATTGGTGCAAAAAATACAAGTTTTAAAAATCCAAACGGATTAGACGAGGACGGACACTACACAACAGCTTACGATCTGGCACTAATTACCCGCGAGGCTTTAAAAAATGAAACATTTGCCAAAATTGTAAATACAAAATCAAAACAGATTATGAACGGCAAGCAAACCGTTACAAATCACAACAAGCTCTTAAATGCTTACGAGGGGTGCGTAGGCGTAAAAACAGGGTTTACCAAAAAGACAGGAAGATGCTTAGTTTCATCTGCTATTCGTAATGGAATTCAGATTATTGCTGTAACACTAAATGCGCCCAATGACTGGGCAGACCATAAAAATATGTTAGATTTTGCTTTTTCTCAAACTGTAAAATTTCCGCTTATTTTAAATGGAATGACAGTTAATTCCGTTACTGTAAAAAATGGTTCATCAAATGCTTTAGAGCTTTCGGCAGACAAAGACTTTTATCTTTCCGAAAACAAAGAAAACAAATTCAAAAACGCAAAAATTGTTTGCAAGCTACCTGATTTTATCAACGCTCCCGTAAACAAAGGCGAAATAATAGGGGTTATGGAAATTTATTATAAGGATACACTTTTAGATACAATAAACCTAATTGCATCATCTGATATTTCCTATATGGAAACACCTAAAAGAAATTTGTTTATGATATACTTTAAAAAATTACTTACATTTAGTTGAAAAGCAAGAAATTTAAGTGTATAATTAGTAGAGTACATTTTTTACGGAGGATAACTATGGCAAAGCCAGAAAGATTACAAAAATATATCGCCCGTTGTGGTGCGGCTTCACGGCGTGCTGCAGAAGAGCTTATTTTAGCAGGCAGAGTTAAGGTTAACAAAGCAACTGTTACCGAACTTGGCACAAAGGTTGACTGCGACAATGACAAGGTTTTCTTAGACGGAAAAATCCTAGAGCCTGAAAAGAAGCTTTATTATATTATGCTTAATAAGCCAAAAGGCTATGTTGCTACAGCTTCTGACGAGCGTGGCCGTGATACTGTTACCGATTTGGTTTCTGACATTGATGCAAGGCTCTACCCCGTTGGAAGACTTGACTATTTGAGTGAGGGTCTTTTGTTTTTAACAAACGACGGCGACTTTACCTATAAAATGACACATCCAACTCAACATATTTCAAAAAAATATCAGGTTGTGGTTTCCGGAATTCCTGAATTTGAGGATATAAAAAAGCTTAGGTGCGGTGTTGACATTGGAGGCTACATTACTGCACCTGCACGAGTTGATATTGTACACACCGAAGAGCGTACTGCACAGCTTAACATAACGATTTCTGAGGGTAAAAACAGGCAGGTAAGAAAAATGTGTGAAGCGGTGGGCTACCCTGTTTTAAGACTCAGGCGTGTAAACATAGGCGGTGTTTCATTAGGCAATCTTCCACTCGGCAAATGGCGTCATTTAACAGATGCTGAACTTAACAAACTTTTAGGCGGTGAAAATAATGCTAACGATAAAAAGAGAAGAAAATAACGAAGAAATAAAAGCTATTTTAGATTGTGATGACAACACTATTATTATGACTGCAAGGGATAACAAAAAGCTATTAGGCGCGGGAACCCTCACATTAAAGGATTATAAGGTTTATTTAGACAAGATAGTTTTAAATGATGATAATGACTTAAGTCTAAAGTTAGGAATTGCAAAATCACTTTTAAATCTTGCGGATTTACAAGGAATAAAGGTTGTTTACGGAGAAAATAAAGAGCTTTTTAGTCTATATAAGATGCTTAAATTTAAGGAAATCGACAATATATTTGTTTTAGAACTTGAAGGGTATTTTACCTGCGAACACTAAGAAGTGAATTTTTGACTCTACAAGACATAGTCGAATTACATACATTTTTACAACGACGAAAGAAACAGCTAAAACAAAGGGGCTGTAGCAAAATTGCTACAGCCCCTTCTGTATTTTAGTTAGTATAATTATCGAAGTAACCCTGAACAAGTACAACAGGTGTTCCCTTGTCGCCTGAGCCACTTGTTAAATCACAAAGTGAGCCGATTAAATCAGTAAGCTGACGAGGTGTTGTTCCCTGTGATGCCATATTGCCGACCATATCACTCTCTTTTTTGCGGATGCTTTCAGAAATAGCTTCCTTTAATGCTTCGCCCGACAAGTCCTTATAGTCATTATCTGCCAAATATTTAAGCTTAAGCTCATTTGGTGTTCCGACTAAGCCGTCTGTAAAGGCAGGTGATACAACGGGGTCTGCAAGTTCCCAGATTTTACCCTTGGGGTCTTTAAATGCACCATCGCCGTAAACCATAACTTCAACATGCTTTCCTGTTTTATCTAAGATTTTCTTTTGAACATCTAAAACTAAGTCCTTACACTCTTTTGGGAAAAGCTTGATTTTATCCTCAGACGATTTGTTAGAGCCTAAAAGACCATATAGCTCGTTATATCCGCTTCCGTCAACAGGAGCATTTAAAATATCGTCTAAACTACAAACAATCTTTGCACCAGCATCCTTTAATATACGCTTTGTGCGGGCTCTTGTGTGTATATCGCAGGTTAAAACTGTATCTGTGTACTCTAAAATTGTTTTAGGACGATTTGCAAAAATAATTTCTACCTCTGCACCCATTTCCTTAATTATGCTCTCGTAATATTCGGCATAATCAACGCCTGTAAATTCGTGTTTATTCTCTCCGAAAAGCTCACGATAACGCTCTAAGCTCAAAACATCAGAATATGGGTTTATACCTGCATTGTCAAGCTTGTCCAAGCTTACAAGCTCATTTCCAACCTCATCTGATGGGTAGCTGAGCATAAGAATAACTTTTTTTACGCCTTTTGCAATTCCTCTTAAGCAAATTGCAAAACGATTACGGGATAAAATCGGAAAAATAACGCCTACTGTCCCCCCGCCAAGTTTTGCTTTAACATCCTTTGCTATATTGTCAACAGATGCATAGTTTCCCTGAGCACGAGCGACTATTGATTCAGTGATAGAAATAACATCTCGGTCATTTATAGGAAAGCCCTCAAATTCAGCCGCTTCCAAAACGCTGTCTGCTACGATTTTAGCAAGATCGTCTCCTTCACGGATAATAGGGCAACGAATACCTCTCGATACTGTACCTACTCTTCTTTCTTTGTTTGCCATTACGCATTACCATCCTTTTTTTGAATGAATATCATTCGTAGATTAAATAAATCCCTTAACTATTCTACCACATTTTCTTAAACTATTCAATAAAAAAATATATTTTTTGAAAAAAATTTATGCCGACTTTGGAAAAAATTCCAAAGTCGACATTTTTTATTGCTTATTAGTCGTTACAGCAGCAACAAATAAGGATGATTATAAGAATAATCCATAAACAATTGTTATCGCCGCCACCAAATAAACCGCCATTGCATCCCATAACGCTTACCTCCTTGTTTTCGTTATGCTACATACTATGCATAAACTAAAAATTCGGTAAGTTGTACAAATGCTATTTTTTAAAAACGCTGAAAATTTCTATAAGTTTATCATTACTTTTAAACAGTTTTAAAATAAACAAACCTAAAATAGCGCATACTGCTCCCTGGGTAAAGTTTGGTATCAGTCCAGCAATTGCCGCTATACCCTGCCCTAATATAAGGCATTCAAATAAAAAATATGATATTGCCATAAAGAGTTCTGCAACAACCGAAGATATTACTGCAAGCAGAAAATTCTTGTTCCGGTATATCAGATACGCAATCAGCGACACAATACCTTTTATGAAAAATGTTGCTATCGCATATACAGGATATCCTGCAAAAATATCAGCCATACACGAGCCTACGGCTGAAGAAAGTGCACCCCAAACAGGCCCTAAGAGCCATCCTGATAAAAGGACAATTGCATCACCTATATTTATATAACCCTTTGTTATTGTTGGAATTTGAATTATCATAGTTGCAACACAAACTAATGATGCGAACATGGCCGAAATTGTAAGTTTTAAAACTTTATTGTCTCTCATTTAACTTTCCCCTTTGTCAATTATAAAAAGTCTACACATGTAAGTTTTTTATTATACTCTTAAAATGTCTGCAATTTCTAAAAGTCTTTCGTCTAATTTTTTTGACATACTGAGTCCTTCTAAGATATCATAGTCTACTATATCGTTGCCTTGAACTGCAACTACACGGTTACCGATTCCCTGTTTTATAAGGTCAACAGCATAGCAGCCCATCTGACTTGCTGTAACCCTATCCTTAACAGAAGGATTTCCTCCTCTTTGAATATGCCCTAAAATTGTAGCTCTTGTACTGATGCCTGTTTCTTCTTCAATTCTCTGCGCCATTTTAATAACGCTCATATTGTCTTTTGTTACACCCTCGGCAACAATAATCAAGTGCTGTTCTTTTCCTCTTTTAATGCCGTCTTGAATAACATTTAAGACATCTCTTTTAAAGTTGAATTGATTTTCAGGAATAATAACAGACTCAGCACCACAGGAAATACCAACATTTGCGGCAATATAACCCGCATCTCTTCCCATAACCTCAACAACAGAGCATCTGTCATGGCTTCTGCATGTATCACGGATTTTATCTATTGCTTCCTGAACGGTATTTAGTGCCGTATCAAAACCTATTGTATAGTCTGAGCAACCGATATCGTTATCGATTGTTCCCGGGATGCCGACCGTGGGAAGCCCCAACAAACTTAAATCTCTTGCACCGCGGAAAGAACCATCTCCACCTATTACAATAAGACCGTCAAGACCAAATTCCTTTGCTTTATCATAAGCTTTTTTTACGCCCTCGGGAGTTTTAAATTCCTTACATCTTGCAGACTGCAGGATTGTACCGCCACGCTGAAGTATATCAGAAACTGACCTTGCGGTCATTTTCTCATATGTTCCCTCCATAAGTCCAAGGTATCCTTTTTTGATACCATAAACCTCAAGTCCTTTATTTAATCCTGCACGAACAACAGCTCTGATCGCCGCATTCATTCCCGGCGCATCTCCGCCACTTGTTAATACACCTATTCTTTTCATCGGAATTACACCTCAATTTATTTTTATATAAAGCTTTCGATTATAACATTATGGCCTTCTTCGATTTCAGATTCAGGCAAAAGAACCTCATAGCAACCATATTGTGCATCTTCTCTTAAACCTATTGAACGAACCTTAACCAAAAGACCTGCTTCGTTTAATAATTTTTTCAAAGACATAGCTGTTTCTCTGTTTTGCGTAATATAAACAACAATCCACAAAATTGAGCACCCCCGCCTGTTATTAAATCTCGCTTCTATCAATCTTTTCGGTATGATTTTAATTCATTTATCTTACTTTATTCTTAATTTCTTCAGATATTTTTTCGATAAACGCTTCTTTTGACATCTGCCCTAAATCGCCCTCTCTTCTTGAGCGAACAGCAACAGCATCAATTTCGGCCTCTTTTTCTCCGATAATCAGCATATATGGAACCTTTTCAAGCTGTGCCTCACGGATTTTATAACCGATTTTTTCGTTTCTGTCATCAACCTCAACCGAAATACCGTTTGCCCTAAGCACTTTAGCGTATTCTCTTGCATACTCTTTTTGATTGTCAGTAATAGGCAAAAGCTTAACCTGTACGGGTGCAAGCCATGTCGGGAAAGCACCTGCATATTTTTCGATTAAAAGTGCCAATGTTCTTTCATAGCAACCGATAGATGTTCTATGAATAATATACGGGTTTTTCTTGGAACCATCACTGTCAGTATATTCCATGCCAAACTTTTCGGCAAGCATCTGGTCAACCTGAATTGTAATCAGAGTATCTTCTTTTCCGAAAACATTCTTAATCTGGATGTCAAGCTTAGGTCCATAGAAAGCTGCCTCGCCGATGCCTATTTTATAGTCGAGCTTTAAGTCATCCAAAATAGCTTTCATTGTGCCCTGTGCTTCATCCCACTGCTCTTTTGTTCCTATATATTTTTCGCTGTCTTCAGGATCCCACTGAGAGAATCTGTACGACACATCTTCATAAAGACCCAATGTTTTGAGCATATAATTTGTGATTTCCAGACAGCCTCTGAACTCACTTTCGAGCTGGTCAGGACGGCACATTAAGTGTCCTTCTGAGATTGTAAACTGACGCACACGGATTAATCCATGCATTTCGCCTGATGCTTCGTTTCTGAAAAGTGTTGATGTTTCAGCATAGCGAAGCGGTAAATCTCTGTAGCTTCTCATTTTTGAAAGGTACGCCTGATACTGGAACGGACATGTCATAGGACGAAGTGCAAACACTTCTTTGTCTTTTTCTTCGTCGCCCATAACAAACATTCCGTCTAGATAGTGGTCCCAATGACCTGAAATTTTGTATAAATCGCTTTTAGCCATCAAAGGCGTTTTTGTACGCATCCAGCCATTTGCTTCTTCTACATCTTCAACCCAACGCTGAAGTGTCTGCAAAATTTTTGTTCCCTTAGGAAGCATAACAGGAAGACCCTGACCGATTACATCAACAGTTGTAAAAATGTCAAGCTCTCTTCCTAATTTGTTGTGATCGCGCTTTCTTGCCTCTTCTACGGCTGCTAAATGCTCTTCCAAATCACTCTTTTTCAGGAAAGCCGTTCCGTAAATTCTCTGAAGCATTTTATTTTTTTCATTTCCGCGCCAATATGCACCCGCTGTTCCTGTTAAACACAAACCCGTAACTTTTCCTGTAGAAGAAACATGAGGTCCTGCACAAAGATCAACAAATTCTCCCTGCTCATAGAACGAAATCTCGGCGTTTTCCGGGAAGTCAGAAGTTAAGTCTACTTTATATATTTCACCTTTTTCTTCAATATATTTAAGAGCGTCTTCTCTTGACTTTGTAAATCTCTTTACAGGAAGATTTTCTTTTACAATTTTTTTCATTTCAGCTTCAATTGCCGAAAGTGTTTCTGTTGTAAAAGAAATGTCGCAATCAATATCGTAGTAAAAACCATTTTCAATCGAAGGACCAATTGCAAGCTTAGCTGACGGATACAGTCTTTTTACAGCCTGAGCTAAAACATGAGAAGCTGTGTGTCTTAATGTATCTCTTCCGCCCTGGTCATCAAATGTTAAGAAATTAACTGTAGCATCAGTATCTATAACTGTGCCCATATCTGTTATTTTTCCGTTAACCTCTGCTGCGAGTGCGGCACGCATCAAACCCTCACTTATATCGCCCGCTATCTGATACAAGGGTTTTGCTTCACTATATTCTAACTGACTTCCGTCTTTTAAAGTGATTTTCATTTTTCTGCCTCCAATTTTACAAATTAGTTCTCTTTGTTTTCCAAATCGTTTAAAGCGTCTTTTCTTGACAAGCTGATTTTACCTGTTTTTTCATCAACTTCCATTACTTTAACCATAATTTCATCATCAACATTTACAACATCTTCAACTTTTTCAACTCTTCTGTTTTCAAGCTTTGAAATGTGAACTAACCCTTCAACACCAGGAATAAATTCAACAAAAGCACCAAAAGATGTAACTGTTGTAACTCTTCCTCTGAAGATTTTGCCAACCTCAATGTCGCCACAGATTGCTTTTATAATTTCCATAGCACGCATAGCATCTTCTTCAACGCTTGTTGCAATGTAGATTGTGCCATCCTCTTCAATGTCAATTTTTGTCTGTGTTTCAGCAATAATCTTCTGGATAACCTTACCGCCCGAACCTATAACATCACGGATTTTATCTTTGTCAATGTTCATTGTAAAGATTTTAGGTGCGTATTTTGAAAGTGATTCTCTCGGCTGAGGAATAGCCTTTAAGATTACATCATCAATAATGTGGATTCTTGCTTCTCTTGTCTGTGCAAATGCCTGTTTGATGATTTCAGGTGTTAAGCCGTCAATTTTAATATCCATCTGAATTGCAGTAATACCTTCTTTTGTACCTGCAACCTTAAAGTCCATATCGCCATAGAAATCTTCTAAGCCCTGAATGTCTACCATTGTGATAAATCTGTCTTCTTCTGTTACCAGACCTACTGAAATACCTGCAACAGGAGCCTTAATCGGAACACCTGCATCCATTAGTGCCAATGTGCTTCCGCATACGCTCGCCTGAGATGTACTTCCGTTAGAAGATAAAACTTCTGATACTAACCTGAATGTATACGGGAATGTGTCAACATCCGGAATAACCGCTTCTAATGCACGCTCAGCTAAAGCACCATGACCGATTTCTCGTCTTCCGGGACCTCTTGATGGTCTTGTTTCACCTACGCTGTATGACGGGAAGTTGTAGTGATGGATGTAGCGTTTTTCTGTTTCAGCATCGATACCATCTAAAATCTGTGCTTCGCCTACAGGACCTAGTGTTGCAATTGTTAGAACCTGTGTCTGTCCTCTTGAGAAAAGACCTGAACCGTGTGTTCTAGGCAACAAACCAACCTCTGCATGTAAAGGACGAATATCTAAAATACCTCTTCCGTCAACACGCTTGCCCTCGTCTAAAATCCAACGGCGAACAATAAATTTCATAAGCTTTTCAACAGTTTCTGTGATTTCGGCGCCGTTTTCTTCTTCTGTGTATGTTCCTTCAAAATGCTCATATAGCTCGCTATAGAACACCTTCATATTTGCTTCACGAACATTTTTGTCGTCAGTATCTAGTGCAGCCTTTAGCTTGTCTAAACCAAAAGCTTTGATTGCCTCGTACATTTCCTCGTCAACAACATGAGGCTCGTATGTGATTTTTTCTTTGCCTACTTCTTTTTGAATTTCTAAAATAAAGTCGCAGATTTTCTTGATTTCCTCGTGAGCTTTCATAATAGCGTCAAACACAACATCTTCTTTTACCTCGTTTGCACCTGCTTCAATCATAACGACCTTTTCTTTTGTGCCTGCAACCGTTAAATACAAATCGCTCTTTTCTCTCTGAGCAACATCAGGGTTTATAACGATTTCCCCGTCAACATATCCCATTACAACACCTGCAATAGGTCCGTTCCACGGAATTTCAGAAATTGAAAGTGCAACAGATGTACCAATCATCGCAGCAACTTCAGGAGAGAAATCCTGGTCAACTGACATAACTGTGTTAACAACAGATACATCGTTTCTTAAATCCTTGGGGAATAATGGTCTTATCGGTCTGTCAATAACACGGGATGTTAATATCGCCTTGTCAGATGGTTTACCCTCTCTTCTTGTAAATCCGCCCGGGATTCTTCCTACAGCATAAAGTTTTTCTTCAAAGTCAACACTAAGCGGGAAAAAGTCAATTCCCTCTCTTGGCTTTGGTGCCATTGTAGCAGTTGATAACACACAGGTTTCGCCGTATCTTACCATTACTGCACCGCCTGCGAGTTCTGCAAATTTTCCTGTTTCGATTTCGAGCGGTCTTCCCGCAAATTCTGTTTTAAAGCTTTTGTACATAAAATGTTCCATACCTTTCTGCCCGCGTTTATTTTTATTTTAATACACCGAATTGCGGGCAAAACGGGGTATTGGTTTTCTTGTTTTAGTCAAAGCGCAAGAAATAAGAGATAAATGTCAAAAAGGTGTGTCTGGCACTTATCTCTTACATCTTAACAGCTTAAACCTAACGAAAACCTTTTTAACTTATCTTATTATAGCATATTAAAATTTAAATATCAAGAATAATCTTCCGTAATCTCAAGTTTTTTCCTAATTAAATGTTTTATTTTTCTTGATATTTTAAAAATTATGTGATAAAATGTAAAATACTATTTGTATGTATAAGGAGGAGAAGTGTTTGCCATCACATAAAATAAAAACAATTTTAGCGTCATCTTTTGCTGTGGCAGTACTTTCTTTGCTTACACTTTTGCCGGTTAATGCGCTTTTTATATTGTGCAGCGCAGCAATTGTTGCCGTTATCGGCTTTTGTGTTACAAGGCTTCATTATGGGTATGTTGCCTTTGTTTGTTTTATAAATTTTGCTATATACACGATTTTCTCAGAAGGTTTATTATCCTCAATATCTTCTTCCCTGCCGCTTGTTTTGTGCGGGCTTTCTTTGGGTATTTGCTTAAATTTAAAGATTTCGGTATATAAAACGCTCACAATTTTTACGGTTTCATACCTTCTGTGTATTGTTTTAAATATAAAAATTACAGAGGTTTTTGTGTCCGGACAAAATGTATTTGTGCAGGTAGTTGAAACTGTCGGCACTGTTTTACGCGAGTCTTTGTCCACACTCCATCCTGAGCAGGCAAGTCCTGAAGAAATTGACTCTTTAGTGTCAGGGTTTACATCAATGCTTTTGAGAATTTCTCCGAGCTTTATCGTTATAGTTTGCATATTGTTTTCACTCTTGTGCTACTATTTGTTCAGGCGTTTATGTATGATTACTAAAACCGATGTTTCGTGTTTTTTAAGTTTTTCTTCCTGGAAAGCTGAAAAGTTTTTGTCCATACCGTTTTTTATAATATTAGCATTGTACTTTTTCATGCCGGGCGAAAGCTTTTTGTCAGATATATCGCTTAACATCACGGCAGTTATGTCCTTCATCTTTTTTGTTTTGGGACTTTCGCTTATTGAATTTAAATTAGAAAATAAGATAAAAAAATCATATATAAGAAAACTTATTTTAATAGTAATTGTTATGTCTTCCCTCTTTATGGGATTTACTTTTACTGTTATAAGTACAATAGGTGCATTAGATGGCCTTATAAATTACAGAGAAAAAAAGTTCTTTAATCGCTGATTAGTGATAGGAGTTGATTGTTTGAAAAACAACAAAATAGAAAAGCTTTATTTAACAGGTGAAGTATATATTTTAGCCTTTGCAATTTTAGGCGTGATTATGCTGTTTTCCGACCTTTTGCTTGGTATTGTTCAGCTCTCACTTGCCGTTATCTCATTTGTTATTGATGTGATATTAAAGAAAATGTCAAGAAAAAGGCTTAATTCAATGATTGAAAAGGTAACAATGGAGGCTGGCGACACAAGCAGTAACGCTCTTTTATCATTCCCTCTTCCTATTGTTCTTACAGACTCTAAGGGCGAAATAAAATGGTATAACTCTGAATTTAAAAGCATTTTTTCAAACGCCCATTTGTCTGAAAGCTCAATTTACGACCTTTTCCCCGATTTTGACAAGGCGTATCTTTTGCCTACAGATTATAACAACGGTTTTATCTGCGAGCTTAAGGCAAACAATAAGGTCTTTCGCGCAATAGGAAACACCCCTAACGCGACAGAAGATAATTCGGCACTGACTCTTATATATTTTGATGATATTACAGAGGCAAATGAAATCAAGCAAAAATATATTGCTGAAAAAACCTTTGAATGTCTGATTTTTGTTGATAACTATGATGAGCTTATGGAGTCTACTCCATCTGCATTTATTCCACAGCTCCAGGCGCAGATTTACAAGGAAATAAACGACTGGTCTGCAAAAAACAACGGAATGCTTATAAAATACGAAAAGGACAAATATTTTATTACATTTGAGTATAAATATTTAGAACAGTTTATTAAAAACAAGTTTGATATCCTAACGAAAATCCGTTCAATAAACGAAAACAATACTTTGCCCGCAACTGTAAGTATTGGTATCGGTTTAAACGGAAAATCACTTTCCGAAAACGATTCCTTTGCTAAAAATGCTATCAATATGGCACAGGGGCGTGGTGGCGACCAGGTTGTTTTAAAGGATAACGAGCAGTTCCGTTTTTACGGCGGTTCTACAAAAGAACATGAAAAGAGCACTCGTGTTAAGGCTCGTGTTGTAAGCTTCGCTTTAACAGGTCTTATAAACAACGCAGAAAATGTAGTTGTTTTAACTCATAAAAATGCCGATGTTGACGGTTTCGGTGCGGCTTTGGGTATTTACAGAATTTGCAGAATTCATAACAAGACCGCACACATTTGTATGGAAACCTACGATAAAACTGTACAGAATACAATTTCAAGGCTTGAAAATGCCGAAGAATACGAAAACTTAATCATAACTGCATCACAAGCGGCGGCTATAATTAACCAGAATACATTGATTGTTGTGGTTGATACTCATAAAGCTTCGCTATTAGAGGCTCCTGCGCTGCTTAAACCCACAAAGCAGATTGTTATAGTTGACCATCACAGAAGAAGCGCTGACTTTATTGAAAACACCGCTTTGGTATATCACGAGCCCTACGCTTCATCTGCTTGCGAAATGGTAACTGAGATTTTGCAGTACACAACAGACAAGATGTCATTAACTAAGCTTGAAGCAGAATCATTATATTCAGGTATTGTAATCGATACCAAAAACTTTACATTTAAAACAGGTGTAAGAACATTTGAAGCGGCGTCATTTTTAAGAAAACAGGGCGTTGATACTGTTGCTGTAAAAACTATTTTCCAACAGGATTTACAGTCCTACATCAAGCGTTCTGAAATTATTAAAAAGTCCGTTATAGTAAGAGATAATATTGCTGTGAGCATCGCCCCTAAATCTGACGAGTCAACTCACACTATAGCTGCCCAGGCCGCAGATGAGCTTTTAAATGTTAAGGGAATTATTGCTTCCTTTATCATATTTAACTCTGAAGACGGCGTGAGCATCAGTGGTCGTTCACTGGGCGGAATAAATGTGCAGATGATTTTGGAAAAGCTTGGCGGTGGCGGTCATTTAACCATTGCAGGGGCGCAGCTTACAGGCACTACACCCGAAGAGGCAAAAGAAAAACTATTAGAGGCAATTGACGACTATTATTTAGAATCTACAAATTAGGATTCTACGGAGGAGATATATATGAAAGTAATTTTAAAGGCAGATGTAAAAGGCCACGGTAAAAAAGGCGATTTGGTTAATGCATCAGACGGATACGCTAAAAACTTTTTAATTCCAAAGGGTTTGGCTGTAATGGCTGATGCAACATCTATAAATGAATTAGAAAGCAAGAAGAGTGCGGAAAAATATCACAAAAACCAAGAAGAAATGCGTGCTCGTGAGCTTGCTGACAATTTAGAGGGCAAAAAAATAACCTTTAAGGTTAAAGCAGGCGAAAACGGAAAGCTTTTTGGCTCTATAACAGCTAAGGATATTGCAGAAGAAATAAAAATGCAACTTCACTTAGAGGTTGACAAGAAAAAAATCAGCATTGGCGATGGAATTAAGGTATTAGGAACAACTGAAGCCATTATCAAGGTATATCCTAACATCAGCGCTAATGTAAAGGTTGAGGTATTGCCCCTTTAATTTAAGAAAAACACGAAAGGGATGTTTTTGGTGGATTTACAAAACGAAAGCTTTATAGCAAATACACTTCCTCACAACAAAGAGGCAGAACAGTCAGTTTTGGGTGCAATGCTCATTGACCGCGACTGTGTTACTGCTTCCTTTGAGCGTTTAACAGACGAGGATTTTTATATTGAAGCAAACAAAAAAATATTTACTGCGATGACCTCGTTATTTAACCGTAACTCACCAATTGATTTAGTTACAGTTTCAGACGAGCTTACTCAGGGCGGAACGCTCGAGGCGGTTGGCGGATTTCAGTACCTTTCTTATCTTGCCTCTACCCTGCCTACAACGGCAAACCTTGCTCAGCACATTGATATTGTTCTTGAAAAGTCGTTAAGGCGTAAGCTTATTCATACCGCAAATGATATTATAAGCAAAAGCTACAACTCAGGCGGTTCATCACAAGAGGTTGCAGATGTTGCAGGAAAGCTTATTTTTGATGCTTTAGAAGACAACAATCAGCGTGGTATGATACATATCCGTGATGTGCTTTTGCAAACTCACGACAATTTGACAAATATGTACCAAAACAGAGGTAAGCTCACAGGTGCGCCTACAGGGTTTGAAGGCTTAGACAAAGAGCTTCTCGGACTTCAGAATTCGGACCTTATTCTGATTGCAGGAAGACCCGGTATGGGTAAAACAAGTTTTGCATTAAACCTTGCATCAAACGCTGCAATCAGAGGAAATGTGCCTGTTGCTATATTCAGTCTGGAAATGTCTTCCACACAACTTGTTTCAAGGCTTATAAGTTCTGAAATGTTAATTGACAGTAACCACTTAAGAAGCGGTGAGTTAGAAGATGACGATTGGGAAAAAATTGCAGTTTCTTTAAATACTTTGGGAAATGCCCCAATCTACATAAGTGATTCAACTAACATTACTATATCGGATATTCGTGCAAGATGCAGAAGACTAAAAGCCGAAAAAGGCTTGGGCTTAATTGTAATCGACTATCTTCAGCTTATGTCGGGTACTCGTTCTGAAAGCCGTCAGCAAGAGGTTTCGGATATGTCGCGTTCGCTTAAGATTTTAGCAAAAGAATTAAATGTGCCTATTGTTACATTATCTCAGCTTTCTCGTGCACCCGACCAGAGAAAAGATGACCACAGGCCAAAACTCAGCGACCTTCGTGAATCAGGTGCTATTGAGCAGGATGCAGATATTGTACTGTTTTTATATCGTGATGAGGTTTACAACCCCGATACAGAACAGAAAAATATTGCAGAGTGTATTATTGCAAAACATAGAAATGGTTCTACAGGAAATATCAAGCTTGTTTGGGCAGGTCAGTACACCAAGTTTATGAATCTTGACAAGCAACACTAATTTAAATGATTTGGGATGCTTATGGAAAAGAATTTTAGAGATAACATTTTAAATGTAATAACAAAAAACAGTCTGCTCTCCCCTAATGACTCTGTGCTTGTTGCAGTTTCAGGCGGGGCAGATTCTGTTTGTCTTTTAGATGTTTTAGTATCTTTAAAGGATACTCTTTCCATTAAAATCTATGTTGCTCACTTAAACCATCTTTTGCGTGGCGAAGAAGCTACGCGCGATGAAGAATTTGTGAAAAGCTTATGTGATAAATACTCCGTTCCATTCTTTTTAAAAAGGGTTGATGTTAAAAAACTTGCAAAGGAAAATAAGACATCCTTAGAAAATGCAGGGCGTGATGCAAGATACGAATTTTTTAATGAGCTTAAAGACAGGCACCACATCACTAAAATCGCTACTGCTCACAATAAAAACGACAATGTCGAAACAGTTTGTATGCGTTTTATGCGTGGCACAGGTATTTCAGGACTTTCAGGAATTCCGTTGGAAAATGACTCTTCGGTTATCCGTCCGCTTCTTTTTACATCCCGCAGTGAAATAGAAGCTTATATTAAAGACAGGAATTTATCCTTTGTAACCGACAGTACAAATCTTGAAACGGACTTTACAAGAAATAAAATAAGGCATAAACTGATTCCTTATATTGAAGAAAATCACAACGAGAGCTTTATTGATACGCTTTCTCATAACATTGAACTTTTAAGTGATGCAAACAGTTATCTGAAAAAAATTACAGAAGAAAAATTTAACTCTTTAGTAAAATATGAAAGTTTTGGACTATCGTTTAATTTAGATAAACTGCTGACAGAAGACATATACATAATAAAGTCAGTTATTAAAAAAGCAATCCTTACGCTTTCTGAAAAAGACGCTTCCTCAAAAACAGTTTCGCTCGTGTATGATTTGGCGGTAGCCACCAATGATTTAAGTCAGAACATTACAGATTCGCTTATGGTTTATAAAAGGTATGGTGTTTTGTACTTCGTGGCAAAAAAAAATTGCAGTTTCTTCTATGAAAAAGGGGAAAATGATGAAATTGAAATTTTTGAAACAGGTGCAAAAATCACTTTTTCAAAAAATGGTGTAAAGGAACAAAATGATAAAAATACAATTTACTTAAAAATCCCTAAAAAAACACAAAAAATTACCGTAAGAAACAGAAAAGACGGCGATAAAATATATCTTGGAAAATCAGGGCACAAGAAAATAAAGGACCTATTTATTGATGAAAAAATTCCCGTTTTTTTAAGAAATGAAATACCTCTTTTACTTATAGATGACGAAATTGTATGGGCGTGCACAGTTCGTGCAAATCCAGATTACTTAGCGAAAGACAATGAAGAATATATTAAAATTTCTTACTCAAAGGAGAAAAATATATGAAGAACGATATCAAAGAAATACTATTTAATGCAGAAGAGATAGACGCTAAGGTAACAGAAATTGCAAACAAACTAAACGACTGCTACAAAGGTCAGGAAGTCGTTATGGTTGGCGTTTTAAAGGGTTGCCTGCCCTTTTACATTGACCTTGCAAGAAAGGTTAATTTCCCCGTTAGGTTTGATTTTATATGTGCTTCGAGCTACGGCTCGGGAACAGAGTCTTCGGGGAATTTAAAAATATCTAAGGATTTATCTGCACCAATTGAAAATAAAAATGTTTTAATTATAGAAGATATATTAGATTCAGGAAATACGCTTTCCAAGCTGTATGATAATTTATCTAAAAGAAATCCAAAAAGCTTAAAAATGTGTTGTTTTTTAGATAAACCATCAAGAAGAGTGCGTGAAATAAATGTAGACTTTATCGGTTTTTCAATTCCAGATGAATTTGTCGTAGGTTACGGCTTAGATTACGCCGAGCGTTATCGCGAGCTTCCATACATAGGAATATTAAAGCCAGAAATATACCAAAATAATTAACATAAAATGAATTATTTAGTTTACTTATTGTTTTTTGATAAATTCTATGATAGACTAAATTGAATATATGGCATTAGGAGTGAATTTTTTGAAAAAACAAAATAAAAAAGGTTTTGGCGGACTTTGGTTTTATGCAATACTTTTAGCCGCTGTGCTATTGATTTTTAGCGTTTTAAACTATGAGCCAGGAATTAAACAAATCTTGTATTCTGACCTTTTAGGTTATATAAAGTCAGAACAAGTAACTGAAATGGTAATTGACGAAAGAACAGTTGTCATCACTTTAAAGGAAACTGACCCTCCCGGTCAGTCAATGGTAAACTCAAATAAGAGAATGGCAAGCATTCCGTCAATCGGAATTTTATATGAAAACGCGGGGGCAGAAATTCAAGCCCAGCTAGATGCGGGAACTTTAACACTTGACACTCCCGCACCTGAAGAGTTTCCCTGGTGGGTATCATTCCTGCCTACCCTACTTACCATAGGAATTTTCGTTGCATTCTGGTTTATCTTTATGCGTCAGGCAGGCGGCGGTGGAAAGGCTATGTCGTTTGGTAAAAGCACTGCTAAAATGACGATGGGTGCAGAAACACATGTTACATTTAAAGATGTGGCAGGTGCCGATGAGGAAAAAGAAGAGCTTGAAGAAATTGTCGATTTTCTTCGTGATTCTTCAAAGTTTATAGAGCTCGGCGCAAGAATCCCTAAAGGCATACTTTTAGTAGGACCTCCGGGAACAGGTAAAAACTTGCTTGCAAAAGCTGTTGCAGGCGAAGCTAAGGTTCCGTTCTTTAGTATAAGCGGTTCTGACTTTGTTGAAATGTTTGTAGGTGTTGGTGCGTCGCGTGTCCGTGATTTGTTTGACCAGGCTAAAAAGAATGCACCAAGTATTATATTTATTGACGAGATTGACGCTGTAGGCAGACACAGAGGTGCCGGCTTAGGCGGTGGTCATGATGAAAGAGAGCAAACACTAAACCAGCTTTTAGTTGAGATGGACGGTTTTGGTGCAAACGAGGGAATTATTATAATTGCCGCAACAAACAGACCTGACATTTTAGACCCTGCTCTGCTTCGCCCGGGAAGATTTGACCGTCAGATTGTGGTTAACCCCCCCGATGCAAAAGGAAGAGAGGAAATTTTGAAGGTACACTCTCGCGCAAAGCCATTAGACGCAGATGTCGATTTGTCTGTCCTTGCTAAAACAACATCAGGCTTTACAGGTGCAGATTTAAAAAATCTTATGAACGAGGCTGCACTGCTCGCTGCAAAATTAGGACACAAAAAGATTTCAATGAAAAATATTGAGGATTCAGTAATCAAGGTTATTGCAGGCCCCGAAAAGCGTTCTAAGGTTGTTTCTGATAAAGAAAAGAAGCTGGTTTCATACCACGAAGCAGGCCACGCAATTATTCATCATGTTCTTCCTAATTGCGACCCTGTTCACGAGGTCTCAATTATTCAAAGAGGCAGAGCGGGCGGCTATACCCTATCACTTCCTAAGGAAGATAAAAACTATATATCAAAGGAAGATATGTTAGATACAATTGTAAGCTTATTAGGTGGCAGAGTTGCCGAAAAGCTTGTTTTAAACGACATTTCAACAGGTGCTTCTAACGATATTGAGCGTGCAAGTAAAATTGCCCGTGATATGGTTACAAAATATGGCATGAGTGAAAAATTAGGTCCTATCTCTTTCCGTTCTGAAAGCGATGAGGTCTTCTTGGGTATGAGCTACTCAAATACCAAAGCGTATAGCGAAGAAATTGCTGCCCTAATTGATAACGAGGTTAAGGATATTATAGATACCGCATACAAGCGTTGTACCGATATTTTAACCGAGAATATGGCAAGGCTTCATAACATTGCAGGTGCTTTATTTGAAAAAGAAAAGATTAACGCCGAGGAATTTGTTGAGCTTTTTGAAATGAAGGAAAAAGAAGAAAAGATTGAAACGCAAGAAACTGAAGATATAAGCGAATAATATAAAGGGCGGTAGCATAAGCTACTGCCCTTTTAAATATCGGTAAACTTTATTTTCTTTTTGTACTTTAGTATATTCCCGTAAGTTTTAGATACCTCAATCGAGCACATAAATTTCTTTTTACACTTTCTGCAAAAATGCTGAGAAACAAACTTGTTTCCGCTTAAAAACCACCCATGCTTTTTCTTCGAATATTTTCCGCAAACAGGACATCTTATCTTAAACACACTCTTATCTATCTGTTTGTTTGTAATATCCGTAATCGGAACATCCTTAAAATCACAAGACTTGCTTGATGCATCAACAATGTACCTTCTTAACTTCTCAGGATTAAATATTTTTGCAAAAACCTTGCCTGAAATGGTTGCATCAAAAAGTGCATCATGAAACATTTCATCATCATAGCCCACATTTGATAGCTCAGCCGCTCTTTTTACACTGAACTGATTTCCTGAAGGTTCACTGCTTGACAGAATATGTGTTACATATCTTTGAACATCCACATATTTTTTTAAAAAATTAAGGTTTGCATCAATATCAAAATACAGGCAATTAGACCGAAGAACTGAAGCGTCCTGCGAACCCCATGACATAATGACACTGTCGTTTCCCACAAAATGCTTAAACTCTTTTATCGCTACAGAAAAAGGAACGCCGTGGCTTTTAAGTTCCGCCATTGTAAGTCCTGTAAGGTTTCCTACAGCAGGCTCGATTTTCCTGTATAATACAGGCTTTATCAGTCTGTTAAATTTTCCTGTAACATTCATTTTGCTATCATATTTAACTGCGCCAATCTGAATAATTTCATCAGGGCATCTGACTTTAACTGCTTTTACCAACCTATTCCATTCAAGGTCAAAAATTATATAATTCATAAAAATAATCTACTCTTCTTTATTTATTCTGATATTTTCCAATCTATGGGATCTTTTCCCAATCGCTTTAAAATCTCATTGGCTTTTGAAAAATGCTTACATCCTAAAAAGCCTCTTGACGCCGAAAGCGGACTCGGATGCACGCTGGACAAGACAAAATGATGTGGATTTGTTATAAGAGGAAGCTTTTCTAGCGCATTATTTCCCCATAAAATAAATATCACGGGCTCTTTTCTTTCGTTAAGCTTTTCTATTATCTTGTCTGTAAACACGGTCCAACCAAGCTTTTTATGTGAGTTAGGCTCACTTTCACGCACAGTTAAAACTGTGTTTAAAAGCATAATTCCCTGCTTTGTCCAATCAGTTAAGCACCCATGCGACGGTTCATCTATACCTAAATCACTTTTCAGCTCCTTAAATATATTCTTAAGTGATGGCGGTTTATCTATACCCTTTTGCACAGAAAAACATAGCCCGTGTGCTTGTTTTGGCCCGTGGTAAGGGTCCTGTCCTAAAATTAAGACCTTTACATCTTTATAATCAGTATACCTTAAGGCGTTAAATATATTTTCTTTATCAGGGTAAATTGTGTGAGTTTCATACTCGTTTTCCACAGTTTCCCAAAGCTTTTTAAAATAATCTTTTTCAAATTCCTCGCCTAACACAAAATCCCACTCGTTGCCAATTTTAATCATTTTCTACCTCTTTAAGAGCTTATTTATTTCATCAACAAAGGTGTTAATGTCTTTAAACTGTCTGTAAACAGATGCAAAACGAACATAGGCAACCTCATCAATTTCAGGCAGACGCTCCATAACCATTTCGCCGATTTTTTCTGACGAAATTTCTCTTTGCAAAAGGTTTTGTGTTGCATTTTCTATTTCGTTTACGATATGCTCCATATCAGAGGTTGACACAGGGCGTTTCTCACACGCACGCATAATACCGTTTAAAAGCTTTTCGCGGTCAAACATCTGGCGTGAGCCGTCCTTTTTAATAACCATCAAGGGAATATTTTCAATCTTTTCGTATGTAGTAAACCTTTTACCACACTCTAAACATTCTCTTCTTCTTCTTATAGCTTCGCCCTCATCTGTCGGACGGGAGTCTATAACCTTGCTTTCTTCGAATTCACAAAAGGGACATTTCATAATTTTCTCCTCCGTTTACCTCATAAATTCATATATGTAATCTTTACGCCTGCGCATTTCTTCATCGCGGTTTAAATACTCGCGCACATCTTTAACATTAAAAATCCTCTCTATCCTGTCGCCACGGACAAGCTTTGTTACAGCCCCAACACCTGCGGAAATTACCGACCTGATTTCCTCCATCATACAGATGTTGTAAATACCTTCAGTATCACCCTTTGAAAAACCTGTATTTTCAAGGTCGCCCAAAATATTTTTTTGTCTGTACAGGTAATAAGGCTTATACGAGCATTTTGCCAGCCTTTCGTGAGCATAATCTATCATTTTGGAAACATCATTATCCTGTGGTAAACCTACAAAGTCCTTGTCCTGATTTAAGCGTGCTGCACGCTTTATACTCATAGTGTGCACAGTTATATTTTCAGGATTAAGGTCAGTTACGGCGTCAATCGTATAACAAAATTCCTGTACACTTTCTTTGGGAAGTCCCGCTATAACATCCATATTTATGCACTTAAAATCAAAGCTTTTAGCTAATGTAAAAGCATCATATATCTCTTTTACTGTATGCTTTCTTCCAATAATTTCTAAGGTTTTGTCATTCATCGTCTGCGGATTTATGCTTATTCTGTCAACACCATACTTTTTCATAACCGAAAGCTTGCTTTCTGTTATTGTATCAGGTCTTCCTGCCTCAATTGTAAACTCAAGGCAGTTTGACAAATCAAAGGTGTTTACAATTTTATATAAAAGATTATCAAGCTCTAAAGATAAAATTGATGTTGGCGTTCCGCCACCTATGTACACGCTTATAATTTTTAAATTTAAATCGGTTATTATCTTTTTTATAGTATCAAGTTCGCAAAACAATGCATTTAGGTAAGGTTCGATAAAGTCCTTCATTTCTGATACGGGCATTGATGCAAACGAGCAATAAACACATTTTGACGGGCAAAAAGGGATATCAATGTACAATGAAACTGCGTTTTCGGGAATGGTTTTCATTACTTTAAGCTCTGTTTTTGCAATAGACATGGCAAGGTCTATCTTTTTGTCGCCTACAAAAAAATCATTTTTTAAAACGCTTGTTATTTCATTGTCTGAAAGACCGTCCATCATCATTTTTACCACTCTTTTAACCGGTCTTATTCCAACTAAGTTTCCCCATGGGGAATTTTTTGTAGTGTTCACTTTAGCTTTCCTTCTATCTTAGGTATGGATTGTTTCGTTTTTCATATAAAACAGTTGTTGTATCCTCGTGTCCGGGAAAAACATTTGTATTGTCAGGAAGACACAAAAGCTTTGTTTTTATAGAATTAATCAAGGTGTCGTACTCGCCTGTCGGCAAATCGCATCTTCCTATACTTGTACAAAAAAGCGTATCCCCTGAAAAAAGATTGTTTTCTTCCTTGCAATACAGGCATATTCCACCTGATGTATGTCCGGGGGTTTCAATCACAGTATATTCATAGCTTCCTGATGTGATTTTGTCGTCATCCGATACTAAAACATCGGGAACAATCGACAAAGGTTTTCTTGAATACATCCCAGTCATATTTATGTCGGGATTTTTTAAGTTTTCGCATTCTTTTTTTGATGCAACAATTTTAGCCCCTGTCTTTTCTTTAATCTCATTAACGGCTAAGATGTGGTCAAAATGACAATGCGTTAAAACAATGTATTTTACTTTTATATTGTTAAATTCTAAAACACCGAGTATTTTTTCGGCAGATGCTCCAGGGTCTATTATAATTGCCTCGTTTTTATCGCCTGTAACATAGCAATTTACACCCATAACACCAACTTTTATTATTTCAAGCATTTTTAATTCTTCCTTTTTTAATTTGTACTGTCAGCACGACGCTCAACATCAAAAACTCCCTGAATATTTTTCATTTTCCTTATAATCTGATTAATCTCTTCAGTCGAGTTTATTTCCATTTTAATGTTAACTACAGCAGTATGGTCCTTTAATATTTTTGAGTTAATACCTGTAATTAAAATTTTAAGCTCAGATATTGCACCTGCAATTTCAGCAAGCAGGCCTTTTCTGTCATTTGCCAAAATTTTAATTTCTGTAAGGTATGAAGATTCACCGCTTTGCTCTTGCTCCCAATACACTTTAATAAGCCTTTCAGAATCGCCCCGTTTTTCGCCTGATACAATATTTGTGCAGTCTTTTCTGTGAACGCTTACTCCTCTGCCCCTCGTAATGTATCCTACAATATCGTCGCCCGGAACAGGGTTACAGCAACGGGAAAATCTTACTAAGCATCCTTCAATTCCTTCAACAACAACGCCGTTGCTCGAGGTTTTTTTCTTTCTTTGTACTGTCTGCTCAGGCTGAATAATATCTGACTCAGTCTTTTCCTTTTTAACTGCCTGACGATACTCTTCACGAAGTTTTCCTACAACCTTGTTTACAGTCAATCCGCCGTAACCTACGGCAGCATAAATATCATCAAGCGATGAAAAGTTATATTTCTTACAGAGCATATCAACCCATTCCTGACGGAAAAGCTGACTATGAGAAAGATTTACACGGCGAAGTTCCTTATCTATCATATCCTTGCCGTGCTGAATGTTTTCATCGCGACATTCGCGTTTTAGCCACTGGTTAATTTTAGAGCGTGCGCTTGATGTTTTACATAGCTTTAACCAATCACGACTAGGACCCTTTATTGCCGATGATGTTAAAATTTCAACAATATCGCCGTTTTGCAGTATATAATCAAGAGTACTTATTTTTCCGTTAACCTTAACACCTGCCATCTTACAACCTACGGCACTATGGATTGAAAACGCAAAATCTATAGGGGTTGAGCCTGCGGGAAGATTTGTGATGTCGCCCTTGGGGGTAAACACAAAAACCTCGTCTGCAAAAAGGTCGATTTTCAGGGTTCGCATAAAATCATCACTGTCAACCATTGAGTTCTGAACCTCTAAAAGCTGCCTTATCCATTCAAGTTTTGTGTCAACCTCTGTCTTTTCGTTTACGCCCTCTTTATATTTCCAATGGGCTGCGATACCGTATTCTGCAACACGGTGCATTTCCCATGTTCTTATCTGTATTTCAAATGGTGTTCCGTCGGGTCCTATAACCGTCGTATGAAGCGACTGATACATATTAGGTTTTGGCATTGCGATATAGTCCTTAAACCTTCCCGGAATAGGATGGTAAAGCTCGTGCACCATTCCTAAAACAGCATAGCAATCCTTAATTGAGTCAACAATAACACGGACTGCAAACAAATCATAAAGCTCATCTATTGATTTATTCTGAGCAAACATTTTTCGATAAATACTGTAAAAATGCTTTGCCCTTCCCATTATATGAGATTCAATTCCCATTTCGGCAGTTCTTTGTTTTAATGTGTCCATAATATCATTTATGAACTGCTCTCTTTCCTGCTTTTTAAGGTTTATAGAATCTGTAATTTCCTTGTATGCAATAGGGTCAATATGCTTAAGCGATAAATCCTCTAATTCCCACTTGATTTTAGACATACCAAGCCTGTGAGCAAGTGCTGCATAAACCTCTAAGGTTTCTCTCGCTTTTTGGCGTTGCTTATCTTCAGACTTTGCCTTTATAGTACGCATATTGTGAAGACGGTCAGCAAGCTTAATTAAGATAACCCTTACATCCTTTGCCATTGCGAGAAACATTTTTCTTAGGTTTTCAACCTGTTGCTCCTCGGCGGTTGTGTACTGAATTTTACCAAGTTTTGTAACACCATCAACAATTACTGCAACAGTTTCGCCAAACTCACGCTCAATGTCTGCTATAGTATATTCAGTATCCTCAACAACATCATGCAACAGTGCTGAAACCAGAGTTTCTATATCAAGCTCTAAGTCGGCTAATATATACGCAACTTCTAAAGGGTGTGAAATATAAGGCTCACCCGATTCACGCATCTGTCCCTCGTGGGCATAAAGTGCTAAAGCATATGCTTTTTCCAGCTTTTCTATATTCTGATTGGGATTTGTTTCTAAAACTCTTGCTTTTAGCTCATTATAGCTATGGCCTGAATCGTTCATTATCTCGCCTCTAATCACTAATTTTGCTTAACTTTACATCCTTAATTAAAACCTGAAGCTGACGCATTCCACGATATATATTTATATCAAGATTAAATGCTATATCAATTATGTCATTATTATTTAATGTTTCTGAAAGCTCACCCATATTAAAGCCAACTGCGTCAACTGTAAACTCGCCTGCGCGAAGCGAAAGTTTTATGTGCTTTCCGTTGCTCAGCGGTCTTATATGTGTTACTGTAAGATTTTTTGCGAAAAACACAGGGCTTGCATTGCCCATTCCGTAGGGTTCTAAAACCGTCAAACGCTCAGCAGTATTCATATTTATGTACTGTGGCGGAAGCTCTGAATCAATATACAAAAGAGGTGTAAAATCCTCTTCGGTTAGCGTGTCCTTTGCAATAGCATTAATTTTTTCTCTGAATTCATCTACCTTGTCAGGATAAACAGAAAGTCCTGCCGCAAGCTCATGCCCTCCAAATTTTAAAAGAGAATCCTGACACTGCTCTAAAGCTTTAAAAAGGTTAAAGGGTTTTATACTTCTTCCTGAACCTTTTCCCATTTCATCATCTGTGCTAATCAAAATACACGGCTTATTAAACCTTTCAGACAGTTTTGATGCTACTATACCGATAATTCCATGATGCCAGTTTTCGTGTGATAAAACAAGCACTAAATCATCATTGTATGACGGCGTACTTTCAATCATATGAAGCGCATCTTCATATATTTTAATTTCGGTCTCCTGACGCTCGCGATTTTCTCTGTCTAACTTCTCTGCATACCTTTGCGCTGACAAATCATCAGTTGCAAGCAGAAGCTCTACCGCACACCTCGGGTCGCCCATTCTTCCTGCAGCGTTAATTCTTGGAGCAATCATATATCCTATTGTGCCCGTTTGCACATTAGATAAATCAATTTCAGCAATATCAGCAAGAGCCTTTATGCCTTTATTCATAGTATACTTTAAAAGCTCTAAGCCTTTTTTCACGATTATTCTGTTTTCGCCAACCAATGGCATGACATCGGCTATTGTTCCTATAGCAACTAAGTCAACATACTCCTCGATGAGTTCTCTCATATGAAAGCGCATCTTTGAAGTTAGTGCCTGCAAAAGTTTAAATGCAACACCAACGCCTGCAAGCTTTTTAAAAGGATACGGGCAGTCAGGCTGCTTAGGATTTAACAGACAAAATGCATCAGGTGTTTCGTCCTTACACTCGTGGTGGTCGGTAATTATGGTGTCTATTCCTTTTTCCTTAGCATACTCAATTTCCGAAACGGCAGTAATGCCGCAGTCAACCGTAATTAAAAGAGTAACACCGCTGTCTGCAATCTTATCAATCGCGCCCTTGTTAATTCCATAGCCCTCTTCCAACCTGTCAGGAATATAGTATGAAACATCCGCTCTTCTTGACCTTAAGAACTTTACCATTATTGCGGTTGAGGTTATTCCGTCGACATCATAGTCGCCGTAAATTGCAATTTTTTCATGGTTTTCTATAGCCTCAATTATTCTTTTAGTTGCCTCTTCCATACCACGCATCAAAAACGGGTCTAAAAGCAAATCCTCTTTAGGATTTATAAACCCTAAAGGCTCGTCAATTCCCCTGTTCATTAAAATTGTTGCAATAACAGGAGGCACGCCACATTCACGGCTGATTTTTAAAACATCCTCAGCACTGTGCTCATGCGACATCAATATCCACTTTTTATTCTTCATCGTCTATAAATTCCTCTTTATCTTCCTTTGTACAAAACTATATATAGTACAAATCTATCATATTTATACTAATTATACTACTTTTTAAGCTTTTTTGCAATATGTTTTTAAAATATAATGTTTACAACGAAATAAAAATATCTTATAATATAAATGGAACGCATTCTGGAGGGATAAAAGTGAAATTTTTAGTTTTTTCAGACAGTCATAATTACACAAACGGAATGGATAAGGCTATTGAAACACACAAGGATATAACTCATATTATTCATTTGGGCGATATGGCAGATGATGTTTTTTATTTAAACTCCGTTTACGGCAAAACCCATGCAATAAAAAGCGTTTGCGGAAACAATGACTTTTTAAGGAACGATTCCTATTTTCACATTGTTCAGGCTGAGGAGCACAGAATTTATATAACTCACGGTCATCGTGAGCATGTTAAAATGTCTCTTTACGAGCTTAAATCAAAAGCAATCTCTTCAAATTGCGACATTTGTCTTTTCGGGCACACTCATAAGCAGTTTTATGATTTTTCTGACGGACTGCATATTTTAAATCCAGGTTCTATTGGCTATTTCAAAGAACAGTATGCAGTGCTTGATGTTACAAAAAACAATGTTAATGTAAGTTTATACTAAAATAAGCACCCGAATTTTCGGGTGCTTATTTTACGCATATTTTATCTTTTATATCACCAAATATCTCGTCGCCAATTCCCTCTACATTGTAAATATCCTCTATAGTTACAAACGGCTTGTAATTTCTGTATTCTATTATTGCCTCAGCTCTCTTTTCGCCTATACTATCTAAGAGCATAAGCTCCTCTTTTGGGGCTGTGTTAATATCTATAAGCATTGACGCGGGTGGTTCTTCGTTTGGTATATATGTCGTTTCTGTGTCCTGCACGGTTTTTAAAAACTCACTCTCATTATCAGCTTTAAGCAAAAATACACCAATCAGCGTAATAGAAAGCACCGCTACAACAGACAAAAACATATTCAATATGTTATTTTCTTTATTCTTACTCATACTCTCTTCACATCTTTTATATTTTTTATCATTTTATCATTTATTTTGTCGAAATTCAAGTGATATTGTGAAAAAAGCTATATTTTGAGATATAAAAAAAGCCATCCTGCAGGATGGCTTTTCTTGGTGCTCGAAACCGGAATCGAACCGGTACGGGAATCACTTCCCACGGGATTTTAAGTCCCGGGCGTCTGCCAGTTCCGCCACTCGAGCACTACCTCATTAGTATAGCACCATTTTTTTGGTTTGTCAAGAAAAAAAACAATTATTTTATAATTTTATTTGCAATTTTTTTACTTTCTTCAAATCGTGCACAGTTTTTCTTGTCATTAGGCTTAATGTTATCCTTAACCATTATGAATATCTCATTTTCATTTTCTGCGATTTCATTGAAAACCAAACTGTTTTTTAAGCTTGCCGCGTATGTTCCGCCCGCATAGTTAATCCCAAGGCTTTTAGCTGTTTCGCTATCTGACCATTCTGATACCGGTATAAACAAGTTTTCTGTCATACCTAAACCTAAAATATGCTTCATCATATATTCATCGCATACAAAAAGCATTTCATCTTCGGCAGAAAGCAGAGCATAGAGCTTTTCTTCTGACGCTGTGTACTGAGTGCTATTTCCTGTAATATCACCAGAAAAATATAACTGAGAAACTAAAAAATGCTTTTCTCCATCGCCATTTACATCTTCTATTTCTTCTTTCAATCTCTCAGGAAGAGTTTCATCTATAACCTCAGAATAGTTTTCTGTCGTGCAATAAACCATTCTTATGTCGTAATCTGTCTTGTTTTTTATTTCCGAAATTGTAACTACTGATAAAATAATTATAGCTATAATTACAAAAAAATGCACTTTATAATAGCACCAAATATAGCTAAACCACTCTTTTGTAAACTTTTCCGGTTTTTCAAAACGCTCTGCCATTTTAATTCTCCTTTTTACGATTGTTTCTTAGGTATTATAACCTTTATGGCTTTGTTCAAATTTTTTATTTCTATTTTATCTTCGCCATACGCATATTCGCCGTCTAATGTCCAGTTAACATCCTCGTCCGTCTCGGCAGTAATAGTCTTTGCGCTTAAAAATGTAATCATCTTTGTGTCATATTTTTTCGAACTTAATGCAACAACAATCTCGTTAAGCTCAAATAAATCCTTTGGTCTTCTTATAAGCAAAAGCTCAAAAACACCATCGCTCATATCAACAACCTTTGAGTCTAAAGTTAAAATCCCACCAACAGAGGTCGAGTTGCAGACGGCACCAAAAATAAAGTCGCCATAAATTTCGTTTCCATCAGCATTAAATTTTATTTTTTTGCTCTTAATTGTGCCTATATCCTTAATTCCTGAAAGAAGATATGCTGCATGTCCAAATGTATTTTTTATATTTTGAGGTGTTTTGTACGAGGCTTCAGTAAACGCACCAAAGGATGCCACATATGAAAAAGTTCTTCCGTTAAATGAACCTATGTCAAGCTCAGCTACATTTCCGTTTAAAATGTCGCGGGCAGCGTTTAAAATGTTTTTTGACATTTTTAAGCTGTTTGCAAAATCATTTGTGCTGCCTGCAGGAATGTAACCTATCGGCGTATTGCTTTTTGACTTCAATACTCCAGACACCACCTCGTTAAAGGTTCCGTCTCCTCCTATTACGACTATCAAATCGTAATAGCCAGCATACTCTTTTGCAATTTTTTTAGCATCTCCCGATTTTTCTGTCATAAATACCTGATAATTATATCCGCCTTTACCAAACATAACTAAAATATCTGTTAAAAACTTATTTGCCCTTTTAGTTCCCGAGCATGGATTCATAATTAAAAGGAGCTTTTTTTCTTTTATTATTTCTGACAAAAAAATCACCTCGATTAGGGAAAACATTAACAATATAATCAATTTAACTAAAGTTAAATTGATTATATCACATAAGACTCCTTTTTGCAATAGTGCTTTTGAGTCTGTCGCCAAAGAAAAAGATAAGCATAACCGCAAGATAAATAAAAAAAACAAGTGTTATTGCAAAAACTGATACTGTGGCGCCTTTTCTGAAAAAGCTTTTTATAAAATATGATGATACCGTAATACAAAGCGTTGGAATAAGCGTCCATTTTATCGGTCTTATTTTAAAATCAGCAACATAGATAAGTCTGTTTATGCTTAGAAAAGCGTTTGCCATTTCTGTTATGTATATAATTAAAATATATCCATAAATTCCCTTTGACGGGAGCAAAAAAAGTATTAAAACTATTGCAAGTGCAGAATCAAAAATATTATATCCCATTGAGTATACCTGTTGATTAAGTCCCTTTAAAACAGCATCTACAACTTCATCTGCATACATAAGTGCGGCAAGCGGTGCTAAAATTTTTAAAAAATAAGCTACTTCCCGGCTTTTATATGTATACATTCCTATTTCCTCGGCAAAGAAAAACATTATTCCGCTGCATCCTATTGAGAAAACCATTGTAGCGTATAGCGAATTTTCGATTAATGAAGAAATTTTTCGTGTTGTTGCAGTCTTTGAATATATTGTCAGTTCTGGAACTAAAAGCGTTGAAAAGGCTTGGAGTATTGATGACGGAAAGAAAATCAACGGCATTACCATTCCGTGTACTACACCATAAGCCGAAAGTGCAAGCTCACTGTTCCCTAAATTCTTTTTAAGTCCTTTTGGTATCATAGAATGTTCTATTGTCGAAAGTCCTGAACGAGCATAAGAACTTACGGCTATGGGAAGTGCAACTCCCAATAGCCGTTTTGTAATTTTTTCTCCTGACTGCCCTTTTCTATATCTTCTAACATCAAGTCTGTAAACTATAAAAATTACAATAAAAGATAAAAATTCCGCAATACTACCGCTCAAAACCACACATATACACGCATTCAGACTACTGCTTGCTTTTGATAGGTTTAATAAAAGCACACATCCCGAAATTCTTATAAACTGCTCTAACACCTGTACTGCTGCGCCCTTATAAACCCGCCCTACTGCGTTAAAATATCCCGATATAGCAGAAGATAACGAAACACAAGGAAGCGATACTGACAAAATTTTTAAAGGCAGGACAGTTCTTACATCGCTTAAAATAACATTTCCTACATAAGATGCCCCAAAAAAAATCAGTGAAAATGCAACCGTCCCAAAGAAAAGAGAATATATAATCGCCTTGTTTATAGCTCTTTTTATCCCATTTTCATTTTTATATGCTATTTCTTCTGACACTATCTTTGTAGAAGCAAGGTTTATTCCTGAGCAGGCAAATGTAACACCAAAGCTATACACACTCATCACAAGCGAAAACAGTCCCATCCCCTGTGCACCAATTTTGCCTGCTATGTATACATTAAAAGAAATGCTCACCGCACGCATTATCAGCGTTACTGCGGTGAGCAAAAAAGTGTTCGCTACAAATCTGTTTTTTCGTTTCAACTCTTTTACCTCGCATAAGCTTATATAAAAGATTATGCGGACAAAAAGTTATTTATGTTCATTCTGCCTTTTTATAGGAATATCATAAAGTTCTGTTTTATAAAAAACATCGGGTTCGTCTGTGTATATTTTAAAACTCATTTTTATACTTTCAAAATCTGAAATTTCGTTTTTTGTCAGGCTCTTTTCAGTAAAAAGCATTGTGTCATAAGCTTTTTTTCCTTCACTGACTCTCATAACAAATACAGGCTCTACGCTTTTCCCATTTACATAAACCTCGTCAGCTATAACAGAAAAACCAACATCTCCATTGTTTTCTAAATAAAAGCCAAGCTCTGTATCACTCGATGTTTCACTCTTTTTTATATCACAGGCAAATATTTTTATATCGTTCTCGCTATAGATTTCAGTTCCGTTATGTTCATAATCTGTAGGCTCTGCATCTTTAGCGTCAGTTTTAACTGTTAAAAGATCAGAGCTTGCCAAAGGAAGAGCATCTTCTCTCATAATATGAAATCTTAACGATATTTCATCTATTTGCTTTATAGAAAGCTCAGAAAACCAATCGTTGCCTATTTCTAAAAATGTCTCTTTTTCTTCGTTTATTCCTACTCTCTCATATAGAGTATCTGCCGTCATAAATCCGTTTACGGAAAGGTCATCAATCATAACATTGTGTTTTTCTTTGCTGTCATTTTTTATATTAACCTTAAGCCTTGTTACACCATCGCCGTAAACTATGTCGCTAACCTCAATATTTACATTTTCAGCAGAAAAGTTAAGCGTATTTTCTGGCTTTGCTTCTACTAAGGTGTATAAAGAGGTGTATTCCTTTTGCGTAACAGACTCTTCATTTGGAGCTTTCCCGCAGGAAGCAAAAACCAAACACAAAAGAACTGTAAAGAGAACTTTCATACTATTTTTCATAACCGCACTCCGAGTTCCAGCATACAACCTGCTTTTTCCTGCCCTTTTTCTTTAAGAGCAAGCCGCCACATTCAGGGCACTTTTCTTTTGCCACAGGAACATCCCAGGTCATAAAGTCGCACTTTGGATTATCCTCGCAACCATAATAGATTTTGCCCGTTTTGGATTTCTTTTCCAAAATGTTCTTGCCACACTTAGGACAGCTGGCACCAGTTTCCTTTACGATAGGCTTTGCGTTTCTGCACTCAGGAAAACCGGGACACGCTAAGAATTTTCCGAATCTTCCCATTTTATAGACCATTGTTCTTCCGCATTTTTCGCAAATTACATCTGATTTTTCGTCCTCAAGCTTTACTTTGCCGATTTTTTCATCAGCTATCTGTAATGTCTTATTAAAAGGAGTGTAAAAATCATCCAATATTTTTACCCAGTCAGCTTTTCCGCTTTCAATGCCATCAAGCTTATCTTCCATTTCTGCAGTAAATTCAATACCTGCAATTTCAGGAAAATGCTCAACCATAATATCGGTTACCACGGTTCCAAGCTCTGTTGGAACAAGTTGTTTTTTATCACGACCTACATATCCTCTTGCTGTAATCGTAGTGATTGTTGGTGCGTAGGTACTCGGTCTTCCTATTCCCTTTTCTTCGAGCATTTTAATCAGTGTCGCCTCGGTGTATCTTTGGGGAGGCTGTGTGAAATGCTGTTCTGATAAAAGCTTTACCAAGTTTAGTTCATCATTTTTTTCAAATTTAGGAAGAACATTGTCTGTTTCCTTTTCGCCGTCATCTCTGCCCTCTACATAAACACTCATATACCCTTTAAATTTAAGTTTTGAGCCGTTTGCGTGAAATTCATAACTTCCCGCTTTTATATCGGCAGTTATTGTTTCGTAGAGTGCGGGCTTCATCTGGCACGCAATAAAACGCTCCCATATGAGCTTATATAATTTATACATATCGGCAGGAAGAGATGATTTTAACTCCTGCGGTGTAATTGACGCATATGTTGGTCTTATAGCCTCGTGAGCGTCCTGAGCATTGCTCTTTGTTTTATAAAAATTAGGTTTTGAAGGCAAATAACTCTCGCCATACTTTGAGGCGATAATATCTCGTGCATCAGATAAAGCGTTTGCAGAAATTCTTTGAGAGTCAGTTCTCATATAGGTAATTAAGCCTATCGTTCCGTGCCCTTCAACTTGCACACCCTCATACAGTCTTTGAGCTGCCATCATAGTTCTTTTAACTGTAAAATTCAGCTTTCTTGATGCCTCCTGCTGCATTGTGCTTGTTGTAAAAGGAGGTGCTGGATTTCTCTTTTTTTCCGCTTTTTTAACATCTGCTACAGTATATTTAGCTGACTTTAAATCTTCTTCTATAGACTTAACCTCCGTAGCTTCAGAGGGCTTAATTTTTTTACCGTTTTTACTGTATAGTGATGCTACAAACTCTTCCCCCTTGCTTGTTTTAAGCTTTGCATCAACTGTCCAGAATTCATCAGGAGTAAATCCTTCAATTTCACGCTCACGGTCAACAACAAGTCTTGTTGCAACAGACTGAACTCTGCCCGCGCTTAAGCCTTTCTTAACCTTACGCCACAAAATAGGGCTTATTTTATAGCCCACAATTCTGTCTAAAACTCGTCTTGCCTGCTGAGCGTTAACCAAATCAACATCAATCGGTCTTGGCTCTTTTATAGCTTCCTGAACGGCATTTTTAGTGATTTCATTAAATGCAATTCTGCAGTTTGAATTTTCATCGATATCTAAAAGGCACGCCAAATGCCAGGAAATTGCCTCTCCCTCGCGGTCAGGGTCAGTTGCGAGATATATTTTTTTAGCACTTTTAGCCTCTTTTTTAAGTTTTGACAAAAGGTCGCCTTTTCCACGAATGGTTATATACTTAGGCTCAAAATTATTGTCTAAGTCAACACCCATCTGGCTTTTGGGCAAGTCCCTGATATGCCCCATAGAAGCAACTACGCTATACGATTTTCCAAGATATTGTTTTATCGTTTTTGCCTTTGCAGGCGACTCCACGATTACGAGATTATTTGCCATGGTCGGCCTCCTCTATAGTAAAATCAAACATTTAATACAAAATTTTTTCCTGGTAGTGTCTTTATAAACCCGTTAATTTCGAGCATCATAAGCATTGATGAAAGTTCATCAGGGGCAAGTCCCGTTTTTTGTGATAACAGTTCTAATGCCACAGGCTTTACGGAAAGGTTTTTAATGATTACCATTTCTTTTTGGGACAATCCCTCGTATATGTTATCCTGAGGAAGATTAAAGCTTTCTTTTGTTTCTTCTTCCTTATATTCCTTATATTCCATATCTTTCTTATTTATGCTTTGTTTTAATGTATTTATGTATAAAAGCTCGTATTCCTTTAAAATATCAAGTGCAGAAGTTACGAGTATTGAGCCTTCCTTTATAAGATTATTGGTTCCTTTACTATGCTCTCTCGTAATGTCGCCCGGAACTGCAAAAACATCTCTTCCCTGCTTTAGTGCAAAATCTGCCGTAATCAAAGAACCGCTTTTTTCAGGTGCTTCAACCACAACTGTTCCATCACACAAGCCACTTATTATCCTGTTTCTTATTGGAAAATTTTCAGGCTTTGGCGGTGTTTTCGGCGGATGCTCTGATATTACCATACCGTCTTCTATTATGGCGTTCATCAAATCCTTATGCTCAGGCGGAT
>JAZSJX010000047.1:0-21669 GCA_045534535.1 Congzhengia sp. | reverse complement strand
TGTATGACGAGCTTAAAAAAGATGAAAGGTTTTCGGATAAGCTTAAAAGAGCGATAGATTTTTCAGAGTATAAAAATGTTTCTGATAATTTGTCTAAAGGTGCAGTAGACAGGCTCTACGGCAAAAGCCTTTACGGTAGCGTATCTCGTTTTGAGCGTTTCTCTGCTTGTCCTTTTTCATTCTTTGTTGAGTACGGCTTAAAAGCAAAGGAAAGAAAGGTTTTAAAAATTGAAACGCCCGATATGGGAAGCCTTTTGCACGAAATAATTGAGCGTTTTTCAAAAATTGTAAAGGAAACGGGACTTTCGTTCAGAAATATTACTCAAGAAAAACAGCAAGACATTACAAATGCTATCATAGACGAAATGTTTAGCACGATGTTTATAAAAAATATATATAGCACAAAAAGAATTGAGGCTTTGAAGAAAAGACTAAAAAGTCTGGTTTCAAAATCCATCTGGGCTATATGCGAGCATATAAGAAGAGGAAAGTTTGAGCCGACATCATTTGAGCTGTCCTTTGATAAAAACGGCGACCTGCCTCCTGTTACAGTGCCTTTGCCGTCGGGTGGGGAGGTTACTTTAATAGGAAGGATTGACAGAATTGACACTTTTTCTCACGACAACAAGCTTTATCTTAAGGTTATAGATTATAAGTCTGGCAAAAAAGGTTATTCACTCTCTGATATTTATAACGCAACGACACTGCAACTTGCTGTCTACAGCTTTGTAGCGGTAGAGGGAATTGCAAGGAAAACGGGCAACGAAACAGGGTTTGGCGGAATGTTCTATTTCAGGCTTGACGACCCCGTTTTAGATTCTGCTCCAAATACTGATGATGATAAGATTGGGCTTTTAAAAACATTTAAAATGAGTGGCTTGTCATCTGATGAGCCTGACATAATAAGGGCAATGGACGGAGAAATAAACGGAAGCTCTATAGTTATTCCAGTATACCTGAAGACTGACGGAACAATATCTAAACTAAGGTCTAATACTGCGGGGACTGAAGAATTTAACAAGCTGACAAAATATATAAAAAATACAGTTTCTAAAATAGGTCAGGAAATTATTGACGGAAATGTAGGTATCTATCCTATAAGAAGCAAAAAGCTTAATCCTTGTTCGTATTGTAAATATAAAACTGTTTGCGGTTTTGATGCAAGCGTATCAAGATGCAGGAAGGTAAAAGAATTTTCATCTGATGAAGAAATATGGAACGAAATGTAAAAAACCTTCTATGGTAGTTTTTATTCTGCCATAGAAGGTTTTTATTGTCGTTTTTATAGAGCTATTGCTTTTTAAACTAGCACTCTATTGTTTTTGCAGCTTCAAATTCTGCCTTGATTTCATCGGAAGGCTCTTTTGAAATCAGAGAAACTACCACGATAAAAATGGCTGATATAATAAATGCAGGGAGTAATTCATAAATTGCAAACACACCGCCTAATGGGTTTAATAAAAGCTTCCAGACAAACACGCTGATACCGCCTGCAAGCATACCTGCAATTGCGCCTGAACGCGTCATTCTCTTCCAGAATAAAGAGAAGAGCATTAACGGTCCGAAGGTTGCACCAAAGCCTGCCCAGGCAAAGCTTACAATACCGAAGATAACGCTGTTTTCGTCTAAAGCGATTATAACACCAACTAAAGCAACCAATAAAAGGGTTATACGGCTAACCATCATAACCTGCTTGTCTGTTGCATCCTTTTTAATTATGCCCTGGTAAATGTTTTTAGAAAGAGCAGATGCTGCAATAAGCAGATACGAGTCTGATGAGCTGATTGTAGCTGCCAAAATACCTGCCATAACGATGCCTGCAAAAATTGGGTGTAGTAAAATCTGGCTCATGTGAACAAAGATGCTCTCTGCAGATGACTTGGTTAAAAGTGCGGTTGGATATACACTGCGGCCGATTAATCCGATACAAACTGCTGCGGTTAACGAAATTACGCACCAGATGGTTGCAATTCTTCTTGAAGCTTTTAGCTCATCTGATTTTCTGATTGCAATAAATCTTAAAAGAACCTGAGGCATACCGAAGTATCCTAATCCCCAAGCAAGCATTGAAACAACATTTAATAATCCGTAATCAGCAGATGCACCGAACTGTGCGACGCCGTCTGTTACAACCTGAGTGCCTGCTTCGTCAACAACGGGTTTTGCAATGTTAAAGAAATCCACAAATCCGGGAATTGCCTTTATATTTTCAAAAACCTCTGAAACGCCGCCTGCTTCTAAAACTCCTACAATTAAAATGGCAACTAATGCAGCTATCATTAAAATTGCCTGCATAAAGTCAGACACACTTTCTGCTAAAAATCCGCCCAAGAAGGTGTAAATAATAACGAATACTGCACCGATAAGCATCATAACCTGATAGTCTATGCCAAACATCTGGTTAAAAAGCTTTCCACAGGTAACAAAACAGCTTCCTGCATATACTGAGAAGAAGATTAAGATGAACAGTGAAGCAATTGTCATTATAATCTTTTTGTTTTCTTTAAAACGATTACTGAAAAAGTCAGGAATTGTTATAGCATTTCCTGCGACTAGTGAATATTTTCTAAGCCTTTTTGAAACGATAAGCCAGTTTAGGTATGTACCGAGTGCAAGACCTAAAGCTGTCCAAAAAGCGTCGGATATACCGCACCAATAAGCAACACCTGGAAGACCCATAAGTAACCATCCGCTCATATCAGAAGCCTCAGCGCTCATTGCAGCAACCCAGGGACCGAGTGTACGACCGCCTATGAAAAAGTTTTCAGAATTCTTGTTGGAGCGTTTTGCAAAGTAAGCTCCGATGCCTATAACAATCAATATGTAAACGCACATCGTTATAAACATTTGTAATGTGTTTTTGTCCATTTTTTCAACTCCTTTTTTATTGTAAGAAACATTATACCACAAAAAGTGCAAAATGTATAGAAAAATATGTAAAAAACATATTTTTCTATAAAAAAGGTGGCTGCAGCAAAAAGCTGCAACCACTTTTCTTATTTTATTTGCCTGAATTATTTGTTTAACTCTTTGCGAACCTGTTCAGCTACAAGCTCAACAATTCTGTCAATCTCGTTGCCTGAAAAACTTGCAGAAGGTGCTTTTCCATCGCTTGAGAAAAGCTCCATTTTTGCAATGGTTTCCTGTTTTACAGCCTCAACTGCAGCAGGAATCAAGTCGATAATACCTTTGTTCATATCTGTGAACTTGCTAAACTCAGCTTTAACTGCAGCAATGTTTATATCAGTGAAGATGTTAACCTTGCTGATGCCTTCTTTGATTGCGAGTCTGAAATCGTTGTCGGTAAGACCTGAACCGCCGTGAAGAACCAATGGAACATCAACTGTGCTTGCGATAGTTCTTATTCTTTCAAAATCGAGTTTTGGAGGTAATTTGTAAGCACCGTGCGCGTTACCTACTGCGATTGCCAAAGCATCAACCTTTGTTTTTTCAACATAGTCTTTAGCAAGTTTAGGATCTGTAAAGAATTTGCTTGGGTCAGCAAGGTGTGAGCTTCCTTCAGCAGAGCCTTCGTTGTCGCCAACATGACCTAACTCGCCCTCGATTGTTGCACCATAAGAGTGTGCAATTTCAGCCATTTCCTTTACTTTTGCAACATTTGTGTCGTAATCATCTGTTGAACAGTCGTACATAATAGAGGTAAAGCCTAATTCTAATGCTTTTATACAGGTTTCCTTTCTTAAACCGTGGTCTAAGTGAACAACTACAGGAACCTTGGCTTTCTTAGCCATTGGAATAAGGTAATATGAAACCTCTTCTAATGGACCATATGGGAAAAGTACTTCAGCTGTACCCATAATTACAGGGGACTGGGTTTTTTCAGCGGCACTTATAATACCTCTTGCAAGCTCCATATTAACTGCGTTAAATAATCCTACAGCATATTTTCCTTTTTTTGCAGGCATAAGTACCTGATTTAATGTAACTAGCATTTTTTTTATCCTTTCTAAAAAAATTTTTTATGTTATTGACTAATGTTAGTGTTTATTATATAATAATCTGCAACAAAAGTATTTAACAATAACAACATTTTTTTTAACATTTTTTCCGAGAGGTGTTTAAATGATTAAATTACAGACGACAACTAAAGAGATTGAAATAAAGGGATTTAACAGTATATGTTATTTAGAGCTTGGCAAAAATTTTACACACGCTAAAGAGAAACACGATTTTTGGGAAATGGTTTATGTTGACAGCGGAAAGGTAACTGTGATTACAGACGGAAACAGGCGCACAATAAAACAGGGTGAAATAATTTTTCACGAGCCAAACGAGGTGCACACTTACATTCAAGACATGCAAATTCCGAGTGATATGATTGTAGTGTCGTTTACCTGCAACAGTAAAAGTATGGAATATTTTAGAAAAAAGATATTTATAGCGGACAAAACCATTCGAACGCTTTTGTCATTATTTGTTGAAGAATGTAAAGATGCGTTAGGGGAAATTCCGGGTAAATACAACAATGAAACTGAACTTGATTTTTCAAAAGCCGATTTTGGTGCGGCTGAGCTTATGGAATGTTACTTTACCGAGATGCTTATTGCTATAATAAGAACAAATACAAAGCCCCGAAATAAAATATCCTGGAATTCAGAAGCAAAAGCACCTACTCAAAGCTCGTTGTGCGGGTATGTTTCAGAGTATATGAAGGAAAACCTGTACTCAAAAATAACACTTTCGGATATTTGCTCGCAGTTTATGGTTGGAAAATCGCAGCTTAGCCATATTTTTAAAAATTATAGCGGAAAGAGTATTATGGAATATTATAACGACTTAAGAATAAAAGAGGCAAAAAAACTGTTAAGATACGATGAATATTCAGTAAGTGAAATATCTGATATGTTAGGGTATTCCTGTATACACAGCTTTTCAAGGGCGTTTAAAAACAGTGTGGGATTTTCTCCAACGGCGTATAAGAATAAGATAATATAAAAATTTGAAGGAACTTGCACTTGCAAGTTCCTTCAAATTTTTATAGAATATAACATATTATTTTGCGAGGTCTGCGCATTTTTCTACAGCCCACGCTATCTTCCTGTTTTTGGCACAAATGTTGCACACTGCACGCTACACTGCTGAACAGGGTCTAGTGAGCAGACCTTAATTTCTGAGGCATGGCAATAATGCTCCTCTCCGTGATACTCGCAGTTTACAACATCGCAGGAAATGCCCGAGATGGGATTTTCTTTTTTACTTACTGTTTCCATAACAAAACCTCCTTTGTATTTATATTTTGTTCTAATTTAAAAAATATACAAAAAATCAATGCTATGCATTACATAAGGTATATTTCGGTTGACTTTTTTTGTAATGAATGGTAAAATAACCTTTATATATGGTGTTTTTTGTAGTTTAGTCTGAAAAACGGAAAGGTGAAGACAATGATAATAACAGAAGTATTGGAAAATAATGCAAAATTATATAAAGACGAGGTAAGCCTGGTTGAAATAAATCCTACCGAGTGGGATGACCATAAGCCTGTTACATGGCGGGAGTATGAGCTTATTGAAGCAACGCCTGCAGGTAGTTACAGACACGAGATGACCTGGGGTGAATTTGACGAAAAGGCAAACCGATTTGCAAACCTTTTACTGTCAAAAGGGGTAAAAAAGGGCGACAAGGTCGCAATTTTGCTGATGAACTGTTTGGAGTGGCTTCCTATCTATTTTGGAGTTTTAAAAATGGGTGCGTTGGCGGTTCCGATGAACTACCGTTATGACGCTGATGAAATTAAATATTGCCTTGATTTATCTGACTCTTCCGTTTTGGTTTTTGGTCCTGAATTTATTGGAAGAGTTGAGTCAATCTTTTCAAAGATTAAAAAAACCACAATGCTTTTATATGTAGGAGAAAACACGCCTACCTTTGCAGACAGCTACGACACATTAACGGCTGCCTGTTCGGCGCAGAAGCCTGATGTAAAGGTTTTGGAAACTGATTATGCCGCAATTTATTTTTCATCAGGCACAACGGGATTTCCAAAGGCGATTTTGCACTCCCATTCTGCAGTAATGTCGGCTTGTGAAACGGAGCAAAACCACCACTCGCAGACCAGAGAGGATGTCTTTTTGTGTATTCCGCCACTGTACCATACAGGTGCTAAAATGCATTGGTTTGGAAGCTTGCTCTCAGGAAGCCGTGCGGTGTTATTAAAGGGTGTTAAGCCTGAATGGATATTAAAAGCCGTTTCGGACGAGAAAGCGACAATAGTCTGGCTTTTAGTTCCGTGGGTTCAGGATATTTTAGATGCAATTGACCGTGGAGATATTGATATTTCAGAGCACAGACTTTCTCAGTGGAGACTTATGCATATAGGTGCTCAGCCGGTTCCTCCGAGTTTGGTTCAAAGATGGAGAGAAAAATTTCCTAACCACGATTACGATACCAACTACGGCCTTAGTGAGTCGTTAGGACCAGGCTGTGTACACCTTGGTGTTGAAAATATTCATAAGGTTGGTGCAATCGGAAAGCCGGGCTACAAGTGGGAAGCAAAGATTGTTGACGAAAAAGGGGAGCCGGTTAAAGACGGCGATGTTGGCGAGCTTGCAGTTAAGGGTCCCGGAGTTATGCTTTGCTACTACAAAAATGAAGAGGCGACCAATGAATCCCTTAAAGATGGCTGGCTTATGACGGGCGATATGGCAAGACGAGATGAGGACGGTTTTATTTACCTGGTTGACAGAAAGAAAGATGTAATCATAACGGGTGGAGAAAATATTTATCCGGTGCAGATTGAAGATTTTATAAGAAAGCACGAAGCGGTAAAGGATGTTGCAGTAATTGGTCTTCCTGATAAAAGACTTGGAGAAATCTCTGCTGCAATTATTGAAGCAAAGCAAGGATATGACTTAACAGAAGAGCAGATAAACGATTTTTGCTTAGAGCTTCCAAGATATAAAAGACCCAAAAAGATTATTTTTGATAAAATTCCGAGAAATCCAACAGGAAAAATTGAAAAACCTGTCTTAAGAAACAGATATTGTGGCGAGAGTTTGGTTGAAGCACAAATTGAGGGATAATTTAGTAATTTTTTGTAATATAAATGAAATATTAGCTTAATAAAGGCGACTTTTTTTGAAACTTATTTTTTCATAAAAACTAAATTTAAAAAACCTAAAAAACGGCGTTGTATGCGATAAGAACGGGCTTTGCATACAACGCCGTTTTGTTTTTAAAGTTGCTGTAGACTTAAATTGTTTCCTAATATTAAAATTAGATTTCAAAAAAATTAAAAAAATTGAAAAAAACACTTGCAAAATTCAAAAAAATGGTTTAAAATATAATTAAAGTGGTTAGAAGTGGTGGAAAAAGGTTGAAAGGAGGTCCGGAAATGTTCATAGGAGAATACCAGCATACATTAGACGCAAAGGGCAGAATATTTGTGCCTGCTAAATTCCGTGATGAGCTTGGCGAAAAGTTTATTGTTACCATCGGGCTTGACCGATGTCTGTTTGTGTTTCCGGCGGAGACTTTCAATATATATAAGGAAAAACTAGATGCAATATCCCTGGCTAACAAGGATGCAAGAAACTTTACCCGTTTCTTCTTTGCAGGGGCTGCAGAGTGTGAACTTGACAAACAGGGAAGAATAATGCTTCCGCAAAAATTAAGAGTTTATGCGTCTCTTGAAAAGGATGTTACAGTTGTAGGTGTTTCAGGAAGAGTTGAAATATGGAATACTGCAGAATGGGATAAAGACCACAGCATAGAAAATTTCAGTCCTGATGAATTTTCAGAAAAAATGGAGCTTTTAGGCTTTTAATACAGGAGGACAAAATGGAATTTCATCATGTATCGGTTCTCCTTAAGGAAACGATTTTAGGGCTTAACATTAAAAATGACGGAATTTATGTTGACGGAACAATGGGTGGTGCAGGCCACAGCAGTAAGATTTTAGAAAGTCTTGAGGGCGGAAGGCTCATAGGCTTTGACCGTGATAGCGAAGCACTCGCTGTTTGCCGTGAAAGACTTTCAAGCTTTAATAATGTAACCTTTGTCAATAGAAATTTTAACGATATATTAAATGTTTTAAATGAACTTAGAATAGACAAAATAGATGGAGCAGTGCTTGATTTAGGAGTTTCATCATATCAATTAGATTGTGCAGAGCGTGGTTTTTCATATAATCACGACGCACCGCTTGATATGAGAATGGATAAATCCTCTTCGTTTTCTGCCTACAATGTAGTAAATGAGTATGAAAAGGACGAGCTTGCCGATGTAATCTTTAGCTACGGAGAAGAGCGTTGGGCAAAGAGGATTGCTGAGTTTATTGTGGAAGAAAGAAAAGTATCCCCGATAAAAACAACGAAAGAGCTTGTAAGTATAATAAAAAAGGCGGTACCGAAAGGGGCAAGAGCAGACGGTCCGCACCCTGCAAAGCGTACATTTCAGGCTATAAGGATTGAAGTGAACGGTGAGCTTTCGGGCTTAAAGCAGGCGGTTTTGGACTTTATCGAAAGCTTAGCCCCAAAAGGAAGGCTATGCATTATAACATTCCATTCTTTAGAGGACAGAATTGTAAAAACAGCTTATCTGGAAGCGTCAAAGGGCTGCACCTGTCCTCCGAACATACCGGTTTGTGTATGCGGGAAAAAGCCTTTGGGAAAGGTAATAACGAAAAAAGCGATTGCACCGTCAGATATTGAGCTTTCGGAAAATCCGAGAGCAAGGAGTGCACATCTTAGGATATTTGAAAAGTTATAAAATTGATTTTCCGGGAGGGAAGAAATATGCCTAACAGTAATCTAGCTTATAAATCAGGTTACTCCTATCGTGAGAGTGATAACGAAAGGAAAGTACAGAACATAACAAATAAGCGTACAGCAGGTGGAATTATGATTAAGACAGGGCGTTCAAAAAACAAAAAAGTAAATACTGTCAATTCCGCAACCCGCAAAAAGAGTCGTGTTGCCCGTAGTACGGTTGTTATGGGAGCTATTCTTTGCGGTATGGCGTTTTTGGTATTATTCCGCGGACTTATGATAACATCAGGTTACCAGAAGCTCGAGGAAAAGAATACTCTTCTTTCCGAAACCATAGCTGAAAATCAAAAGATACAGTTTAAGATAGACCAGACATTAGACCTTAAAAACATTGAAAATATTGCAAAAAATACATTTGGTATGGGAGCTCCTACAAAATCGCAGACGATATATATAAACCTTGACCAGACAGACGAGGTAAAAAAGGTTAAAGGCAGCGGCTCGGTGCTTGAAGCTGTAAAGAACTTTTTCGGAAGCATAGTGGAATATTTTGCGTAAGATACGACATAACATTTATAAGGAATTCATCGTTAGTGTGAAAGACAGTCTTTCACACTAACTTTCGTAAAAAAGCAATTTTAATGAAAAGAAAGAGGGTGAGTAATATGGCAATTTCAACACCAAAAATAAGTATGAGGAAAAAGGTATACCGCGTGCTTTTAATATTTTTGGGAATGCTGGCATTACTCATTCTTTATATTTTGAAGATAAATATTTTTGACGGCAACAAATATAGAACAGGTGCAATAGAGCAGCAGACGAGGGACTATCAGGTGTCGTCAGCCCGCGGAACAATTTATGACAGGAACGGAAAAGCCTTGGCTATAAGCTCATCTGCTGAAACTATATCGGTTAACCCGAAAGAAATCAAAGAGGCGGGCTATGGAATAGATGAGCTAGCTCAGAAGCTTTCTGATATTTTAGACTTAGAGGTAGAGAGTGTAAAAAAGAAGCTTACAAAAGAGGCTCAGGATGTAGAAATAAAAAGAAAGGTTGAAACTGAGGTTGCAGACGAGGTCCGTGCGTTAGATTTAGAGGGCGTTTATTTTAAAGAGGACACAAAAAGATATTACCCTTACGGAACCTTTGCATCTCATGTTATAGGCTTTACAGGATACGATAATCAGGGACTTGGCGGAATTGAGATGGTTTATGACGACGAGCTTTCAGGCGTTCCCGGAAGAGTTATAACTTTAAAAAATGCATACGGCACAGATATGCCGTTTCAGGAGGAAATGCATATTGACTCTGAAAATGGATTAAATGTTGTGCTTACGATAGACGAAACAATTCAGCACTTTGCCGAAAAACATGTCGACACAGTTTATGAGGAAACAGATGCGGCAGAGGGTGTTGCCTGTATTGTAATGGATGTAGAAACAGGCGAGGTTTTAGCTATGTCAACTCGTCCGAACTTTGACTTAAATCAGCCCAACGAGGTAATAGATGAGCGGCTCCTGAGCAAAATGGAAGCAACTGACACAGAAGATGCATACATCAAAGCCGAGGGCGACGCAAGAAATAAAATGTGGCGTAATAAAGCAGTTGTTGATTCCTATGAGCCTGGCTCGTGCTTTAAAATAATGACAATGGCAATGGCATTAGAGGAGGGCGTTGTAACGCCTGAGGACAGCTTTTTCTGTCCAGGCTATAAAATGGTTGAAGACAGAAAAATTCGTTGTTCTCACACCGAAGGACACGGCTCACAAACATTTAAAGATGGAGTTAAAAACTCTTGCAACCCTGTATTTATAGAGGTTGGTCAAAGAGTTGGTATAGATAATTTTAAAAAGTATTACAAGGCTTTTGGCTTCAGGGACAAAACAGGCTTTGACCTTCCTGGCGAGGCTAACGGCGTATTCTACACAGACGAGCAGTTTAAGATTGTAGAGCTTGCAACATCATCCTTTGGTCAGGGACCTAAAATCACGCCCTTGCAGCTTATTTCGGCAGTTAGTGCCATAGCAAATGGCGGAGATTTGATGAAACCTTACTTGGTAAAGGAATTAACTGACGAAAATGGTGCTGTTGTTCAAAGGACGGAGCCTACCGTGGTTCGTAAAATTGTATCTGATGAAACCTCAGAAACTGTAAGAAATCTTTTGGAAAACGCCGTAAACTTAGGCTCAGGTCAGAATGCTTATATCAAGGGATTCAGAGTTGCGGGAAAAACAGGTACATCTGAAAAAATTCCGAGAGGACAAGGAAAGTATATCGCTTCATTCGTGGGTTTTGCCCCTGCAAACGACCCTAAGGTTGCGTGCTTAGTGGTAGTTGACGAGCCGTCATTGGGCTCGTACTACGGCGGTGCGGTTGCAGCCCCCGTTGTAGGAAGGATTTTACAGGATACACTAAGCTATTTAGGTGTTGAACCACAGTACACATCAGAGGAAAAAACAACGATTGATGTCTCGGTGCCAGATGTAACAAAGCTTGATATTTCGATTGCTAAAAAGAAGCTTAGTGATATAGGTTTTAAATACACAATTATCGGCGGAGGCGACAAGGTTATTCGCCAGATGCCGTCATCCTCTGCTACAGTCGGCTCGGGTTCTGTTATAGTGCTTTATACTGACGCGGCGTTAGCAAGTGAAATGGTTACAGTACCGGATGTGAAAGGAAAATCCCTGGCGAGAGTAAAATCTATTCTTTCGTCTAATGGACTTAACTTAAGTATAGTAGGTGCAGGTGCAACAGGCGCCGATTCTGACAGAACCGTTGCTGAAAAGCAGACGCCTGAGGCTGGCGCATCTGTTGAAAGAGGAAGCGTCATTCAGGTAGAATTCAGATTCTTAGATGTTGAGGGCAATGCAAACTGATATATTGCAAAAGGAGAAAACAATGGAGTTATCATTACTGTTAAAAGACATCCCTTTAGTAAGTGTTAAGGGAAACTGTGAGCGTGATATAAAAGGCATTTGTTACGACTCAAGAAAAGTAAATAATGACTTTATGTTTGTTTGCATTGTAGGTTTTGAAACAGACGGACACAAATATATTGACTCGGCAATAAAATCGGGCGCATCTGTAATTTTAATGCAGGAAGGCGCAGATATCCCCGAAATACCGCAGGATATTACTGTGCTTTGTGCAAAGGATACGCGAAAAACCTTAGCACTTATATCATCTGCCTTTTATGACCATCCCGAAAAAAAGCTTAAGGTCATAGGGGTTACGGGTACAAACGGAAAAACAACGGTTACAACGCTCATAAAATCTGTCTTGGAATTTGAGGGAAAAAAGTGCGGTCTGATTGGCACAAATGCCAATATGATCGGAGAAGAAATAATCCCGACAGAAAGAACTACTCCTGAATCCTTAGAACTTTTTGAGTTGTTTTCAAAAATGGAAAAACAGGGCGTCGAGTATGTGATTATGGAGGTTTCCTCGCACTCTTTAGAGCTGTGCCGAGTGTACGGTATAGAGTTTGAGGTGGGAGCGTTTACAAATCTTACGCAAGACCATCTGGATTTCCACATTACAATGGAAAACTATTTAAATGCCAAGAAAAAGTTATTTGATGTAAGCAAAACCGCAGTTATAAATGCGGACGATGATGCGGGAAAGGCCATCTTGGGAAAATGTCCCTGTAAAGCTATTTCTTACGGCATAGACGAAAAAGCAGATATTTTAGCATCAGATATAAAAATATCCTCAAGAGGAGTTATTTTTAATATAGATTCATTTGGAGAAAAAGATACTGTAAGACTTGGAATTCCCGGAAGATTTTCAGTTTATAATGCTCTTGCCGCAATAGGAACGGTTTGTGCACTTGGAATTTCTGTTTTCCGTGCAATAGAGGCGTTAACAATTGCAAAAGGCGTTATGGGAAGATGTGAAAAGGTGTATACGGGAAAAGAGTATACAGTTATTATCGACTATGCCCACTCGCCTGACGGCTTAGAAAACATTATAAAAACTGTAAGGGAATTTGCTGAGGGCAGGGTAATTACTCTTTTTGGTTGCGGTGGCGACAGAGACAGAACAAAACGCCCGATAATGGGAAAAATTGCAGGGGAGCTTTCAGACTATTTAATCGTAACCTCAGACAATCCGAGAACAGAAGAGCCGTCTAAAATTATTGATGACATTATGGTCGGTGTTAAAAAAACTTCCTGCGAATATATTATAATTGAAAACAGACGCGAGGCTATAGATTTTGCATTAAAATTTGCAAAAGCGGGCGATTGTATAATTTTAGCAGGCAAGGGACACGAAACATATCAGATTATAGGAAAGACGAAAAACCACTTTGACGAGCGTGAGGTTATCGCAGAGTGCCTGGGCGAGATAAAAAAGTAAGAGGTGGGAAAATGATTCCTTTATCAATAGAAGAAATTGCAAAAATTACAGGCGGAAGGCTTGTGTTTGATGCGACTGACGAGGTCATAACATCTGTAACAACAGACAGCAGAAAAGTGGAAAAAGGCTCGCTTTTTGTAGCGTTAGTCGGAGAAAATACAGACGGACACAACTATATAGGAAAAGCTTTCTTGCAAGGTGCAGCCTGCGTAATTTGCGAAAGGGAATTGGAAGAAAAATTTTCAAAGCCTGTAATTGAGGTTAAAAACAGTATTAAAGCAATGGGCAAAATAGCCTGTGAGATTTTAAAAAGGCTTTCAGTTCCGACAGTTGCAATTACGGGAAGCGTGGGGAAAACCACAACTCGTGATATGACACATGCGGTGCTCTCAAAGAAATTCAATACGCTGAAAAATCAGAACAATTTTAACAACGAAATTGGTGTTCCGCTAACAATTTTTAATGCCGACGAAAACACACAAGTGGCAGTAATTGAAATGGGAATGGACAATTTCGGCGAGATTGACAGACTTTCCAAAATTGCGGTGCCAGATGTTGCAATTATTACAAATATCGGCATGTCGCATATTGAAAGACTTGGCTCACAGGAAAACATATATAAAGCAAAGTCAGAGATTTTTGGCAATTTAAATAAAGATGGAGTTGCAATTTTAAACGGCGACGACGACATTTTAATGGCTCACAAGGAAGAAATTTTACAAAAGGTTATAACCGTTGGTGTAAAAAACAAGAATGCAGATGTTGTCGCAACAAACATTATTTCGGGTGAAAAAGGGGTGTCCTTTGACATCACGGGGCTCGGCTACAATATGAAGGTCGAGCTTCCCGTGCCGGGGGAACACAATGTGTTAAATGCCCTTTTGTCCTGCGCAGCAGGAATATATTATAAGGTTAGTGAAAAAGAAATAGAGGATGCTCTTCACAGTTTTACACTTACCGGTATGAGAATGGATATTTTTGAGGCGGGCAATATCACTATTATTAACGATTGCTATAACGCCGCTCCCGATTCTGTTCGTGCAGCATTATCGGTTCTTTCTAAAAGGACTGGAAGAAAGGTTGCAATTTTAGGAGATATTGCGGCTTTGGGAGAGTATAGCTATAACGCTCACAGAGAATTGGGCACAGATGTTGTGAAAAACGGCATAGACCTTCTCGTAACAATTGGTGAAAATGCAAGGCTTATTGCAGAAAGTGCATTTGAAAACGGAATGGACAGTACAAATATTATATCAGAGGATAACATTGAAAACATATACTCCCATCTTTCGCAGAATATAAAGGAAAACGATGTTGTATTAGTTAAGGCATCAAGAGTTATGGGGCTTGAAAGAGTAACCGAATTTTTGAAAAATAATTTTTAAGAAGCTTATGAAAAGGGAGCTGATTTTTTGAAAACACTACTTTTGGGAAGCGGATTTTCCCTTCTTATATGCATTGTTTTAACGCCTGTTTTAATCCCAATTTTAACAAAGCTAAAATTTGGGCAGAGCATCCGTGATGAAGGCCCTTCCTGGCACCAGAAAAAGAGCGGAACGCCAACTATGGGAGGAATTGCAATAATTGTAGCGTGCATAGTGGGGACGATTGCTGCGTACATCTTGACAAATATTACTAAAATCAGCGAAATCGGGTTGGTTTTATGCTCGCTTTTATATGGAATAATAGGATTTTCAGACGACTACATAAAGGTCGTAAAGAAGAGAAACTTAGGACTTACATCAAAACAAAAATTTACCGCACAGGTTCTGGCGGCAGCGATAACTACCGCATTTATGAGTAACACTGGTCTTATGGGCGGAGAAGTTTATGTACCATTTATAAATTCAGTTGTGAATATAGGCTTATGGTCAATTCCGCTTGCGGTTTTAGTTCAGCTTGCCGTTGTAAACAGTGTTAATTTAACGGACGGAGTAGATGGCTTAGCATCAACAGTTACACTTATAGTATCGCTCTTTTTTACAATCTGCGCTATAAAGCTTGGAAATTTCCCTGTTGCGACACTTATGGGAGCAACAGCTGCGGCTTGCTTAGGCTTTTTGTTCTTTAACGCAAATCCTGCAAAGGTGTTTATGGGAGATACAGGCTCGCTCTTTTTAGGCGGTGTAATTGCAATAGGTGCAACGGCTTTAAAAATGCCTTTGATTTTGATTATTGCGGGCGGAATTTATTTGATTGAAACATTGTCTGTAATACTTCAGGTAATATCCTTTAAAACAACAGGCAAGAGAATATTTAAAATGAGCCCGATACATCATCATTTTGAGATGTGCGGACTAAATGAGAAAAAAATTGTGCTGTTATTTTCAGCAGTTACATTAGTATTGTGTATTTTGAGTTATATTATAGTATTCTAACAAATTTCAGGAGGTGCAGGCATGGCAGCTAAAACTAAGAAAAGAGCAAACCTTAGCCGTATGAAGGATTATAATCATGCGGTAGTCAGAAAATCAGGTATAGATGTTGGCTTTTTAATGGTCGTGATTTTGCTTGCCGTGTTTGGACTTATTATGGTGTTTTCTGCCAGCTACCCTTCCGCAAATTACAGGTATGGCGATGGCTTGTACTTTTTCAGAAAACAAGGAATCTGGGTTCTTTTAGGTTTTGTCGGAATGTTATTTACAATAAAATATGATTACAGAAAGTACAAAAAAAACGCGCTTGTAATAGCAATAGTTACGCTGGCATTTCTCGGCTTGGTTCTTCTAAGCCCTGCAATAAACGGTGCAAGAAGATGGCTTGGCTTTGGCGGATTTTCGTTTCAGCCGTCAGAGATGGCAAAAATTTCGGTAATAATTTATTTTGCGGCAGCTCTTTCTGTTGCGAAGGATAAAATTCGTGAATATAAATGCCTTTTAAAATTTTTTGGTATGTTAGGCATAGTCTTAGTTCTTTTATTCTTAGAGCCGCACTTTAGTGTGTGTATAATAATAGGCTCGGTTGTGGCGATTATGCTTTTGGTAGCAGGTGCAAAGGGAAAACACTTTTTATACACAGCGCTTCCTTTAGTTCCGGTCGGTGTTGCACTTATGATAAAAGAATCGTACAGACTTGACAGATTAAAGGTGTACTTAGACCCGTTTATTGACCCTAAAGGCGATGGATGGCAGATAATACAATCGCTTTATGCAATCGGTTCGGGTGGACTTTTTGGATTGGGTTTTGGTAATTCGAGGCAAAAGTATATGTATGTTTCAGAGCCTCAGAACGACTTTATTTTTTCGATAATTTGCGAAGAGTTAGGAATTATCGGTGCGGTTTTAGTAATAGTGCTTTTTGGAATTTTAATATGGCGTGGACTAAAAATTGCAATAAACGCTCCTGATACATTCGGGACATTACTTGTTACAGGAATAATCTCGCTTGTTGCTGTTCAGACATTTTTAAATATTGCCGTTGTTACAAAGCTGATACCCACAACAGGAATACCGCTTCCGTTTTTCTCGGCGGGCGGTTCGTCTTTGGTGTTTTTGATGATGTCAATGGGAATGGTTTTAAATGTTTCAACCTACAAAACACAGGTTGTTGATTTACAGTAGAGCAGAAAGGGCGGAAAACCTTGAAAATTTTAGTGTCAGGCGGCGGCACGGCAGGGCATATAAATCCTGCAATTGCTATTGCCAAGAGAATGAAAAGTGAATATAATGCTGAAATTTTGTTTATAGGAAAGGAAAGCGGTCTTGAAAAGACTTTAGTTCCAAAGGAAGGCTTTCCTATAAAATATATAGATGTTGAGGGGTTGGTAAGAAAGCTTACCCCTAAAAATTTGTTGGTTGCGTTTAAATATTTAAAGGCAATAGAGGATGCAAAGAAAATTATAAGAGAATTTAAGCCCGATGCAGTTGTGGGAACAGGCGGTTATGTATGTGCACCTGTCTTGGCTGCGGCAAACAGCCTTAAAATTCCTGTTTTGGTGCACGAGCAAAATGTTTTTCCCGGTATGACCGTAAAAATGGCGGCGCGTTTTTCAGATTGTGTTGCCATAAGCTTTGAAGATACGAAAAAATATATAAAAGAAAAATCAAGAAAAAATTGTGTGCTTACGGGAAACCCTCTTCGTGAAAATATGCTCTGTGTATCATACGAAGAAGCAAGAAAAACCCTGGGAATTGACGAAAAACCTTTTATTGTAACCGTGGGTGGTTCGTTAGGTGCAAGAACAATAAATGATGCACTTGTTAATATAATAAATTCGTCTGATGGAAGCATAAGAATTTTAGGTGGCACAGGCGAGCGCTTCTATGATGAGGTAATGGACAAAATAGACAAAGACAAGCTTTCAGAAAATGTAGAGGTTGTTCCCTATATTTATAATATGGATGTGGTGCTTAGTGCCGCAGATTTGGTTGTTGCGCGCTCAGGTGCAATTACGGTAAGTGAGCTTTGTGCAATGGGAAAGCCTGCGATACTTATTCCCTCGCCAAATGTTACGCACAATCACCAGGAATATAATGCAAAATCGGTATCCGAGCGTGGCGGCGCTGTAACTGTTACAGAGCGTGAAATTACACAAAATCTTATTTGGGAAACAGTTAATGGCTTAATTCATAATAAGGAAAAGCTTAAAGAGATGTCCAAAAACGCTAAAAAAATTGCAATTACAGACGGCACAAAACGAATTTGTGATATCGTAGCGTCTCTAACCCAAAAGTAACGAAAAAATTAAAAATGCATACTATGGTAATAACTTTTATAGTTATCGTGAGGTGTGCATTTTGGGTAAAATTATTGTAAATGGCGGAATTCCGCTAATCGGCACCGTAAAAATACATGGTGCAAAAAATGCCGTTCTTCCCATCCTTGCAGCAACCGTTGTGGTGGGAGGAGTACATATTATTCATAACTGTCCGCTTTTTTCGGATGTTTCAACTACTATTGAAATTCTAAAGAGCCTGGGGGCAAAGGTAACCCGTGAGGGAAGTACTTTAATAATTGACACAAGCGGTGAAATGGGAAGCATTATTCCCGAGCATCTTATGCGAAAACTAAGGTCGTCTGTTGTTTTTATGGGCGCTGTTCTGGCACGGAATAACTACGCTAAAATTTCTACGCCCGGTGGATGTGAGCTAGGACCAAGACCTATAGATTTGCACCTTAAAACGCTTTCTCAGTTAGGCGCAGATATAAAAGAAGAGCACGGGTACTTAATATGTAAAACCTGTGGTCTTTCGGGAAAGGTCATACACCTTGATTTTCCAAGCGTTGGTGCTACTGAAAATATTATGCTTGCAGCCGTTATGGCAGAGGGCGAAACAGTAATTACAAACGCCGCAAGAGAGCCTGAAATATGCGATTTGGCACATTTTTTAAACAATATGGGTGCACGCATTTTAGGTGCGGGAACATCAACAATCAAAATTTTAGGAAAAAGAAAGCTTGCTCCGACAGAATACACAGTTATGCCTGACAGAATTGTTGCAGCAACATACCTTTGTGCAGGTGCGGCAACAGGTGGCGATGTAACAGTTACCAATATGTGCCCTGAGCATATTTCGGCAATACTTTCTGTTTTAGAGGACTGTGGGTGCAAGGTTTCGGTTTATAAAGATGAGGTTCATCTTACAGCCCCTAAAAGACTTAAAGCACCGAGCGGCATAAAGACTATGCCGTATCCTGGATTTCCTACGGATGCTCAGTCGCTCGTTTTGGCAATGCTTTGTTGTGCTGATGGGACTACGATTATAACAGAAACAATTTTTGAAAGCAGATTTAAACCCGTAGCAGAGCTGAGAAGAATGGGTGCAAAAATAAACCTCGACGGAAGAGTGGCGGTGATTTGCGGAACTGACAGGCTATCAGGTGCACAAGTTTCGGCATCGGATTTGCGAGGCGGTGCGGCATTGGTTATAGGAGCTTTGGCGGCTGATGGTATCACTGAAATTAACACTCCTGAGTATATTGACAGGGGATACGAAAACCTTGAGGAAAATTTAAGAAAACTGGGTGCGGATATTAAACGCTTAGAATAAGGGGAAGATTTTATGCAAAGGAAAAAAGATACGGGTAATGAAAAATACAAAAGAAAAATAAAAAGACGCAGAATAGCAGTCCTTAGTGTTTTTGTTGCAGTGCTTATTCTTTGCGTATGCCTCTTTACGCCTCTTTTTGCCATAACTGAGATAAATGTTACGGGAAATGCCTATCTTGTGGCAGATGATGTAATAAAAACATCGGGAATTGAAAAGGGAGAAAATGTTTTTCGCATAAGTGAGAGGAAAGCAGTAAAGGCACTGTCGGCACTTCCTTATGTAGAGGGCGCCAATATAAAAAGAAGGTTTCCTGCAAAAATTGAAATAGCAATAGATGAGGCTAAACAGGATATTATTATAGATACTGAAAACGAATTTGTTGTAATCACAATGAATGGCAGGGTTTTAGAAAAAACAGAGGATGTGTCAGAACTCACAGCACCTATTGTTTACGGGCTTGAGATTAAAGAGGCAGAACCCGCAAGGACAATAAAACCTGAAAATGAAGATAAATACAATCGAAATATAAGCTACTTAAAATCGTTTTACGAAACTGATTTCTGGAAAGACATTGACGAATTTTATGCAGATGATGAGTCAAACTTTATGGTTACAATGAAATCTGGAATGAAAATAACCTTTGGTATCATAGAAACTTTAGAATCTATGCAGAGAAAAATCAAAATGGTCGAAAAAATTCTTCCGCAGGTGGAGCAGACCAAAATGAGCTATTTAGACCTCACAACAGATAAAGGGTATTTTGGCGAATACACCCAAGAAGAGCTTGACGAAATAAAACGCCGCGCGGAAAGCGGGGAAAGTATTATAGAGTCAATCAAAAAAGAAAATGAAGAAAATGAAAATGCGGAAAATAGCGAAAATAACGAAGAAAATAAAGAAGAATAACAAATTATTACAAAATTTTTAAAAAATTTTAGATTTTTACTTGTAATTGTATATATTGTTATGCTATAATATAAATATCTTTAAATTATAAGTGCAAAATTGTGTGTGCAGTTTTGCCCTATAAATATGCTAATAATAAGGATTCATTACATACGAAAGAGGAGGAAATTGGAGTGTTTGATTTTGATAACGGTTCAATGAATGTTGCTCAGATTAAAGTTATTGGTGTCGGCGGCGGCGGTAATAACGCTGTTAACCGTATGATTGATGCGGGTCTTAGTGGGGTTGAGTTTGTATCTATCAATACCGATAAACAGGCGCTTTTAGCTTCACAGGCAAACCAGAAAATACAGATTGGTGAAAAATTAACAAAAGGTCTTGGTGCAGGTGCTAACCCGGATATGGGTGCAAAGGCTGCAGAAGAAAGCTATGATGAAATCGCTCAGGCTATAAGCGGTAGCGATATGGTTTTCGTAACCGCAGGTATGGGTGGCGGAACAGGTACAGGTGCTGCTCCTATTGTTGCTCAGATTGCAAAGGATATGGGCGTTTTAACATTAGGTATCGTAACAAAACCTTTTATGTTTGAAGGCAAGCAGAGAATGGCTCGTGCTGAAGAAGGTATTGCTGCTTTAAAGGGTGCGGTTGATGCTATCGTTACAATCCCTAATGACAGACTTATGCAGATTTCAAACCAGCATACAACATTTATCGATGCTTTTAAAATGGCAGATGATGTTTTATTAAAGGGTGTTAAAGGTATTTCAGACCTTATCACAGGCAACGCTGTAGTAAACCTTGACTTTGCCGATGTTGTTACAATTATGAAAGACACCGGTATCGCTCACATGGGTGTTGGTAAAGCATCTGGTGAAAAGCGTGCAGAGGATGCAGTTAAGGCTGCTATTTCAAGTCCGCTTCTTGAAACAACAATTGATGGTGCTCGTGGCGTACTTATCAATGTAACAGGCGGAGCAGACCTTGGCTTGTTTGAAATCAACAACGCTGCGATGATGGTAACAGAAGCTGCTGATCCAAATGCAAATATCATCTTCGGTGCTACAGTTGACCCGAATATGAAAGACGAGATTGCAATCACAGTTATTGCAACAGGCTTTGAAAGTGCTTCTCCATTTAATGCAGGCAAAATCTTTTCTGACGGTTTAGGTAAAGCAGCTGCTAAAACAGGTGCTGCACCAAGCGAAGTGGAGATTCCCTGGTTCTTACGCGACAAGAAATAAAAATTAAATATAAAAAAAGGAATTCGCATTCGGGTGTTTCTCTAAGGGATGTTTAGTGAAATGCTTGTAACGGTGCGGAAGTTGGGTAAACAGTTTAGGCTGTTCACCCTTTTCCTTTGTTTTAAATTTGACCTGCATTTCCTATGTGAGTGAAATATATATCGATTTGTTGTGTGGCACTTTTCGACCGTTTTTCACTTCGTTCGTGTATAACGATTTTGGATACGAAAGTCAATAATACTTCTGGTGTCAATTCTTCGATGTGAATATATTTTTTAGCCAGTGCAATGAACTTGTCCGTGTTTGTGGCAGTAGATTTAATTGTTTCAATTTCATCTTCCAATTCAGGTATCCTTAATTCTACATCCTTTTGTTCTGATGTGTAGCCGCCCGACAGCATATGGAATTGGTCATCTGTGATTCGTCCTAATACATTATCTT
>JAZSJX010000032.1:0-9150 GCA_045534535.1 Congzhengia sp. | reverse complement strand
TATCTCTGACGACAGGTTTCGCATAGTTCATTTAAGTGAGGCTTAAAGTAAGCCTTTAGTTTTTCATTATAAACTTTTCTGCATTCAGGACAGCCTATACTGTTTATATTAAGCTCAATACCTGTTATGTTAAGATTTTTAAAAACCTGCATTGCAAGAGAAATTACCTCTGCATCAATAGACGCGGTATCCGCTCCCATAACCTCGACACCAAACTGATGGAATTCACGAAGTCTTCCAGCCTGAGGCTTTTCATATCTGAAACACGGATACAAATAATAAAGCTTTGTAGGTTGCGGTAGGCCATAGAGAGAATTCTCAACAAAGCTTCTTACGATAGGAGATGTTCCCTCTGGACGAAGTGTGATACTTCTTCCACCCTTGTCTAAAAAGGTGTACATTTCCTTTTGAACAACATCGGTTGTGTCGCCGACGCCACGCTCAAAAAGCTCTGTGCTTTCAAACATGGGAGTTCTTATCTCTTTGTATCCAAAATTTAAGCAAATTTCTTTAATTTTATCTTCAATCATATGCCATCTGTATGCTTCTTGTGGCAAAATGTCGTGTGTGCCGCGAGGTGCTATAATCATATTTTTTCACTACCTTTCAAAAACACAAAAAATGTAAAAATTACACATTTTGGTCTTTTTTACATACAATATTTTGATTATATCACAATTTTTTTTAAAATGCAATATTTTTACTCTGCAATTTCATTTAAATTAAGCTTCAAAAGTTTAGATACACCCTTTTCCTGCATTGTAACACCATAGATCACATCTGCAGCCTCCATCGTTCCTCGTCTGTGAGTAACAACAATAAACTGCGTGTTATCGCTGTAATTTTTTATATAGTCAGCAAAACGGTATACATTTACATCATCTAAAGCCGCTTCTATTTCGTCTAGGAAGCAGAAAGGCGTTGGTCTTGTTTTTAGAATTGCAAAAAGAAGTGCAATTGCAGACAATGCTCTTTCTCCGCCCGATAAAAGCGATAAACTCTGAAGCTTTTTGGCTGGAGGCTGAACATCAATACTTATACTGCTTTCCAAGATGTTATCGGGATCGTCTAAGGTCAGTGATGCCGTACCACCGCCAAAAAGCTCAACAAAAGTCTTTTTAAAGTGCTTTGCAATTTCATAGAATTTCGTTTCAAACTCTGTTTTCATAACCTTAGACATATCTTTGATTATGCCCATCAAATCATTTTGTGCAGCAATTAAATCATCACGCTGACCGCTTAAAAATTCGTAGCGTTCTGAAACTGCTTTGTATTCTTCAATAGCATCAACATTAACATTTCCAAGTGATGAAATTTTTCGTTTGAGTGATGAAATTTCTTTTGTAACTTCCGTCGGATTTCCAAGCTCTTTTCTATAGGAAACCGCTTCGGAATATGTAAGCTCATATTCGTCCCATAAATTGTTTATACTGCTTTCAAGCTCTGTTTCAGCTTTGACTTTTTTCTGCGAGATTCTGCCGTGCTCATCAGTTAATGTAAATACATCTTCTCTTAAGGACTTGATTTCGCCTAATACGCTTCTGTCCTTTTCATCAAATTTTTTCTTTTCTTCTGATAAAATCAACGCTTTATTATCAAGCTCAATTACCTCTTTAGCACCGCTATCAGCCATTTCAGTTTTTACTTTAATGTCCTCTTTTAAGTTTTCGTTTTTTGATAAAATATCTGTAATTTCACTCTCGTGAAGCGAGATGTTTGCATTTAAAAGCTCATATTCTGATGTGAGGCTTGAAGCTTTTTCGTTAATTATTTCGATATCCTTTAAAATACCCGAACGAACAAAATTCTGCTCCATAACCTTTTCGGATATTTCTTGTTTTTTTGCAATAGCATCCGCTATACCTGATTCTTTTTGAGCAATTTCTGTGTGCTTTTCATTTATAAACTGCTCTTTGCCCTTCATTTCCTCTAAAATTTCATTTTCACGGGTATATGTAGCGTTTATTTTCTCGTCTAAAGTGTGAAGTTCTTCATCAACACGCTTTTTTGCAGTATCTATCTGGTTTAACAAAAGATCGTTGTGAGATTTATCACGCTCTAAAACCAAAAGCTCTGAATTTATCTCAGATACAGTTTCTGTAACATTTTTCACTCTTGCATAAAGCTTTTCATTAGTTTCTGTCAGCGTCTTTATATTGTTTTCAAGCTTTATTGACTTTCTTTCAATATCAGGAATTTCCTTTGCCAATGCTTTTATCTCATTTTCTCTTCCCATAACGGACGCCTGACGATAGAAGCTTCCGCCTGATACTGAACCACCTGCATTAAAAAGCTCGCCCTGAAGGGTTACCAAACGCACTGTGTTTTTATATTTTTTTGATATTAAAATGGCGTTATCCATTGTATCAATAACCGCAGTTTTTGAAAGAAGATATTTTGCTACAATCTCAAAATCAGTATCGCACGACACGAGTTTGTCCGCCATATCAATAAAGCCGTTTTCTTTATTTAGCTTTATATCTGCATCCTTAATTTTTAAAGATGACAATGGTAAAAATGTTGCTCTTCCTGCGTTCTTGTTTTTTAAACATTCTATCGCGTGTTTTGCGTCATTCTCGCTTTTTACAACGATATTCTGTACCGCTCCGCCTAAAGCAATTTCAATTGCGGTTGCGTATTTTGGTTCTGTTTTAATAAGCTTTGAAACAGGTCCAAAGATATCATAAGATTTTAAAGTGCCATTTTTATGTTCTTCTAAAACTGTCTTTACGGATTTTGTGTAACCGTCAAAGCTTTGCTCCATATTCTCTAAAAGTCTTTTTCTTGATGTCTTTTCACTGAGAGAAATTGCAAGCTCGTTAAGTTCTGCTTTACTGTCTGCTATTTCTTTTTCTATTTCTTCTTTTTCATTATTTAAATCTTTGACAGTTCCCTCATTCTTTTTAAGTAAAGATGTTTTTTCAGAAATTTCCTTGATTATCTCTTCATTTTTTGAAACCAAAGCATTTCTTTCGTCTGTTCTGTCCGTTGCTTCGCTCTCAATTGTTTCTTTTCTTGAAAGATAGCTTTCCCTTGTTATCTTTTGATTTGAAAGCTCAATTTTCAAAAGGCTCAGTGCCTCAATATATGATGCTACCAGCTCGTTTAGTTCTTTTATTTCATCATTTTGCTCGCCCATTCCGTTTTCTTCATCTTCTAAAAGCTTTGTTAAATCCGAAATTACGGAATCAATTGTTGAAAGCTCAGCCTTTTTTTCTTCTTCTTGTTCTTTTACCTCTTCTATAGCTGTATAGATTGTGCCCTTCTTTTCAATTATTTCAGAAAGCTCATCTTTTATACGCTCAATTAACATTTCATTTCCTGAAATTGTGTTTTTTAATATTTCAATTTCGCCTTTTGTGATTGAAATGTTTTCGGTCAGTTCTCTTATTCTTTTTGAGTTTTCTTCAACCGCATCTTCTCTTGCTCTTGCTTCTTTAAAATACTCCTCCTGTGCTTTTTCGGCATTTTCTGCGGCAGTTTTTGCGGCTTCCAATTGATTGGAAACTATTGATAGTTTTTCATCAAGTCCGCCGATAACTTCATTTGCACTTTCAATTATTCTTATAGCGTTGTTAACCTCGTATGTCTTAAGCTCTTCTTTGTAGGAAAGGTATTTTTTTGCCTTTTCTGACTGATTTTTAAGAGGCTCAACTCTATCTTCTAACTCTTTAATAATATCATAAACTCTGTCTAAATTATCGTTTGTACGGACAAGCTTACGCTCGGCATCCTCTTTTCTGTAGCGGTATTTTGAGATACCTGCCGCCTCTTCAAAAATTTCCCTTCTGTCATCAGATTTAGAAGACAAAATTTCGTCAATCTTGCCTTGGCCAACCATAGAATATCCATCTCTTCCTAAGCCTGTGTCCATAAACATTTCGTGAATGTCTTTAAGTCTGCAGGGCGACTTGTTTATAAGATACTGACTTTCGCCTGAAACGAATACCTTTCTTGTTACCTCAATTTCATCAAAGTCTATATTAAACTTTCTGTCCGAATTATCTAAAATAAGAGTAACATCAGCAAAGCCTGATGAATTTCTTTTCTGCGTGCCGCTAAAGATTACATCCTCCATTTTAGAACCACGAAGCATTTTTGCACTCTGCTCGCCCAATACCCAGCGAACAGCATCCGATATGTTACTTTTTCCGCTTCCGTTTGGACCTACAATGGCGGTAATGCCGTTTGAAAAGTTTAGTTCTATCTTATCAGCAAACGACTTAAAACCGTTAATTTTAACTCCTTTTAAACGCATTTTTTTCCGCCTTTCTCTTGCAATATTTTAAACTCGCCATTTTTTATTTCATCACTTTGCACAAATGTTATTTTGTATCCCCACTGTTCCATTTTTTTAATGTTTTTCTTATTTTCTCCTACAAATGCCGAAATCGAATGTGGGTTCACTAAAATCTGACAGTCTTTTTTGACCTTTTCCTTTAATTTTCTCAAATAAATTTCACTCAAAACAAGTTCGCCAAACGCAGGATGATATGGTCCTGCCGAAACATCATTTCCGGGATTTATATTATCAGACGACACAAGTCCCATCCTGATTACAGGTATATTTTCTTTGTCAAACATTTCTTTTATGTCTGCACAAAGCAAAACCGCATCTTCTAAGCTTTGCGGCGTGTATTCTCCGCTTTTATAGAGCATATCAAGATGCGTACCCTTAAGTACTAAGGTGGGATAAATCCTTACACAATCAGGCTTTAAAGAAATTATCTTCTCTGCTGTTTTAATGCTCTTTTCGTAAGTATCTAAGTATAACCCTGTCATCATTTGAAGACCTAATTTTAGCCCATTATTCTTAATTATGTAAGACGCTCTTTCAGTATCTGATGCACTGTGCCCGCGTCTGTTTTTTATAAGCACATCATCATCCATAGATTGTGCACCCAACTCTACTGTTGTAACGCCATAGTTTTTAAGCGTCTTTACAATTTCTTCGTCAATATAGTCGGGGCGTGTTGAAAGTCTTATTGCATTTACATTGCCATTTAAAACATACTTTCTGGCAACCTCTAAAAGTCCAATCTGCTCTTTTTCAGGAATACCCGTAAAACTGCCACCAAAAAACCCAATTTCTGCAAAAGTATTTTCAGGCAGAGTTTTTAGCGAAGCTTTAATAATTTCGTCTGCCATTTCTGGTGTTACGGCTTCGCTATGACCTGTAATTTTTCGTTGGTTGCAAAACGAGCAATCGTTAGGACAACCCATATGTGATACAAAAATCGGAATTGTTTTTTGTTTTTTCATTTTTTCTTTTTATCTGCCTTTATTAAAATAAGAGCGTTTTGTGCTGCATTCTGTTCCGCCTTTTTCTTGCTAGTTCCCTCTCCGCTTCCCATAAGCTTTCCGTTAACATAGACATTTACACAAAAGGTCTTGTCGTGATCGGGACCTGATTCGCTTTCTACTGTGTATCTGATATCGGCATCTCCGTTTTTTTGTATATTTTCCTGAAAATCTGTTTTATAATCTTTAAACATTTTGCCACGCGATGCGTCCATAATCGTTTCATAAAGCTGACCTAAAACCCACTCTCTTGCAGTTTCAAAGCTGCTGTCTAGGTAAATTGCGGCAATCAATGCTTCAAAAGCGTCTGCTAAGATTGACATACGGGTTCTTCCGCCCGAACGCTCTTCGCCATGTCCTAAAATTAAGTATTTTCCAAGTTCAATATTTACTGCACACTCCCAAAGCGAGCGTTCACAAACAACAGAAGCACGCATTTTTGTAAGCTTTCCCTCAGGAAGCTTAGGGAAGTTTTCAAAAATATACCGGCTCACAACCAAGCCTAAAACAGAATCTCCCAAAAATTCAAGCCGTTCATTAAACAAAACATTTAAGTGTCTGTTTTCATTGGCGTATGAACTATGTGTAAGTGCGGTTTTCAGGTACTGTTCATTACTGAATTTATAACCGATTATTTCCTGAAATTCCTTTAATGCATTCAATTTGCTCATCCTTTCTTATATGGTGTCAAAACAAAAATAAACGCATAAATTCGTTTCTTACCGATTTGTAGGAAACAGATTTATACGCTCAAAACTTTATGGGGAGGATTCCCCTCCCCTTATTATTAACCATTATTTTTAATATAATCAACTGCGTCTTGAACCGTAACTATTGTTTCGGCCTGAACATCGGGAATTTCCATATCAAAAGCTTCTTCTATAGCCATGATCAGTTCCACAACATCTAAAGAATCAGCACCTAAATCATCAACAAAAGCAGACTCAGGCTTTATAGCGTCAGCATCTATACCAAGCTGGTCCGCAATAATTTCACAAATCTTTTCAAACTCCATCGCATTCACCTCCCAAATACATATTTCCCTCAACATTATTTATATCGTAATACATATATTTTGTCAATAGAAATTGGTAAAATTCCCTTTGCGGTTACGATATTATGATATGTAGCAGATTAAAATTTTTTACTCATTTTCTGTTTCATCATTTTCTTTCGGCGTGTATATCTCTTTTAATTTTTCGTTTATGCCTGTTTTTGAAAAAACAATCGCACTTTTAATAGCATTTGCAAACGCCTTAGCGTCAGAGCTTCCGTGTGCCTTAATTACAATGCCATCAATTCCTAAAAGCGGAACACCGCCGTACTCTGAATAGTCAAGCAAAGACTTGGTTTCCTTAAGGTGTGGAAGCATTATCATAGCTGAAAGCTTTGTGAGTATGGTTTTCTTAAAGCTTTTCTTTATAATTCCAAAAAGTGCTGATGCTGTGCCCTCAATAGATTTTATAGCAATATTGCCTGTAAATCCATCGCAAACTATAACATCTGCAAAACCGCTTGTCAGCTCTCTCGACTCAATATTTCCGCTGAAATTAAGATTATTATTTTCTTTTAAAAGAGCGTGTGCCTTTTGGTATAAATCGTTACCCTTATGCTCCTCTGTTCCAATGTTTAAAAGGTAAACCTTAGGTTCTTTAATGTTTAAAACATTTTCAGCATATAACGAGCCCATCTGTGCAAATTGGTCTAACTGCTCAGGCTTACAGTCGGCATTTGCACCGACATCCATTATAACTCCGATCTTACCGTTAACAGCGGGCATAAAAGCCGACAAAGCAGGTCTTTTAATACCTTTAATTCTTCCCAGGTTTCTGAATGCACATGCAAGGTATGCACCTGTGTTTCCTGCACTGACCACAGCGTCAACCTCGCCCGTCTTGCATAGCTTTATTGCAACAATCATAGACGAATCCGGCTTTTTGCGCATCGCCTCTACAGGAGAGTCATTACCTTCGATAACCTCAAACGCATGCTTTATACTTATTTTGTTGCCATTGTATCCAAACTGCATGATTTTGTCCTTTATAATGTTTTCATCGCCCACCAACACAATTTCTATGTCATTTTCTGAAACTGCACTAATTGAGCCTTTAATTATCTCGTCTGGCGCATTGTCGCCACCAAAGGCGTCAACAGCAATACGCATATATATCAACTCCTAAAAAAAACTAATATAATTATATACCTTTTTCGACAAAATATCAAGTTTTATTTTTAAAGTGGTCATAAACCTTTTCAGCAATTTTCGCGCTTACTCCCGCAGCTTTAATTTCATCAATCTCAGCTTTTTTTATTGCAGTTACAGATTTAAAATGTTTTAAAAGCTTTTGTGCTGTCTTTTCTCCTACACCATCGATAGTTTTTAGGCTTGAACCCTTAACCTTTTTGCCTCTTAAACTTCTGTGGTATTCTATTGCAAAGCGATGCACTTCCTCCTGAATTTGGGAAACCAAGCGAAATTCTTCCGAGTGAGGTTTGATTCCCACACGGCTCCCATCATTGCGTAGTAAAGTGTTCGTTTTATGCTTATCATCTTTTACCATTGCAAAAAGCGGAATATCGTTATCAGTCAGTTCCAAAACCTCGGAGATTACGGATAAATGTCCTTTACCGCCGTCTAAAAAGATACAGTCCGGAAGTGGCAAAAATTTTGCCTCTTCTCGTTTTAACTCCCCTGTTTCAATAAGCTTTTCTTCTTCATTTGCCCTTTTCAGACGCCTTAGTATGACCTCTGCCATACTTGCATAGTCGTCTCCGCCTGTGGCAACTTGTATTTTAAATCTTCTGTAAAATTTCTTCTTAGGTTCTCCATTTACAAACACCACCATAGAACCCACACTGTTTTCCCCTCCTGTGTGGGAAATGTCGTAGGATTCAATTCTGTATGGCGGCGAATCTAAACCAAGCTCTTCTTTTAAATCTAAAATAAGGCGTTTTATTCCATTTCTGCCCTCGGCGTTTTTAAGCATATAATTTAACGCAGATTGCTTTGCGTTCTTGTTTGCCATATTAACTAACGCCTTCTTTTCCCCTTTTTGAGGCGTGTGGATTTTAACCGTTCTTCCTGAAATTTGAGTAAGCCAATCAGAAAGAAGCTCTTTTTCATCACATTCAAACTGAATATAGATGTTTTTAGGCACAAAGTCTGCATCCTGATAAAACTGTTTTATAAATGATGATGCGGTTTCACTTTCACTCATTTCGCCTGTATTATTAATTACTGCGTTGTGTCTTCCTATCAAACGCCCTCTGCGAACAAAAAATATTTCTGAAAAGGTTTTGTTATTTTGGCTATAGAGTCCTATAATATCCTCGTCTGCATTTTTGTCAGACACTATTTTTTGTTTGTTTTCAATCTGCTTTACACCTCTTATTTCATCTCTTAAGGATGCTGCACGCTCAAACTCCAAATCCTCTGATGCTTTTTCCATTTTTTTAGTAAGACTATCTAAAACTTTCGACACATTGCCATCTAAAAAATCGCAGGCATCATTTATTATCTTTCTGTACTCTTCTTTTGAAATAACATTTTCACAAACAGCCATGCATCTGCCCATTTGTGCATTTATACATGCGCGTTTTTTGCCCATATCCTTTGAAATATTAATTCCGCAGATGGGAATTTTAAAAATCCTGCAACACAAATCAATAGCTTCTTTTACGGCACTGCTGCTTGTGTATGGTCCAAAATATTTTGCACCATCTCTTTGCATTCTTCTTGCAAATAGGATTTTGGGATAGTCCTCATTAAGTGTAACCTTGATATATGGGTAGTTCTTATCGTCTTTTAGTAAAATATTATAATAAGGCTTATATTTTTTTATGAGGTTG
>JAZSJX010000037.1:0-3878 GCA_045534535.1 Congzhengia sp. | reverse complement strand
GCTACAAGTGATAATGGAAACATTATCGATGTTCAGATTTCTTCAAAAAGCTTAGCAGGTGCTAAGGTTATGGAGATTAAAAATGGTAAGGTAAAATTTGATAAGTCAGCAGAATTTTACGATTATTCAAACTTCTGCTATAATGCAGGAACACTTGCAGTAGGCAATTACGGAACATTCTATTTTGATGTGTTCGGCAAAATTGCAAGAATTGTATTAACATCATCTAAGTCATTATCTTATGGCTATCTTTCAACGCTTTCAGTTGATAGTGATATGACTCAGACTGAAATCAGGGTTGTAGTATATAAGGCATCAGCTACAAGTACAACACTTAAACAGGAAAATTCAGTTTATAAGTTAGCACCGAGAGTTGATATTGACGGAACATCTTATGTGGTTGCAAACAAGGCAAGCGAAATTCAGACATATTTGAGCGGTAGTGCAGGAGAGGCTAATATTAACAACACAATTCCTACATCAACGCCAATAGTTCCTTCAAATGCTACATACGCTCAGCCAATTAGATTCAGCACAAGCTCAGCCGGTGTAATTGACAGCATTGTTACACATAAGACAGGTGCAAGCGGAACAAGTGGCTCGCTTAAACTAAACGACCATACATTGACCGCAATAGCTTGTACAACAAACGGAACAGTTATAGGTAACTATTCGGTTTCAAGCTCAACACCTATTATAATTGTTCCTGCTGACCGTACATCGTTAACATACAGCACATCTAACAACTCTTGCTTCCAGGAGACAAAGAGCTACTATGTGCAGATGGCTAACCCAACAACAATGGGAGCTCCGGCAGCTATTTATCTTTACGCTACAGCAGATGGCTCAAGCGTAACAGCTCAGACCATTACAAAAGACCATGCACCTTACATTGTTAAGGCTATATCTGATAAGGTTGACAATGGTGTAGCAAGAAAGAACTTTACATTTATAGGTTTAGATGGTACAGATGTTACCGTTATGGCAAATTCTGAGACCTACACATATACAGTAGACCCAACAACCTTAGCAGTTGGCGATATTGTAAGATTTGCTACAGACGGCACATATATCAGCGATATCAAGTTGGTTGTTGCAAAAGCTGCTGTCGATGCAAATACGGCTTCCGTTCACGAGTCTGAAGGTGCATTGGGTGGCGGACACGATATAGAAGCACCATATCACACAATGGTTGGTCTTGCTCGCGTTATTGAAGGCAATGCGTTCAAACTTGCACCTACATTTGTAGGAAATGACGGAGCAACAGAGGAAATGTTTACAAATGCATCAACTATGGTTTACATTGTAGACACATCTAACCCTGAAAATCCTGTAACCGTAGGCGAATTTGGAAATATCGTTGGTTACAGAAACAACCAGGCAAACGCAACTAAGGTATTGACATATTCATCAAGTGGCACACTTAGAATGGTTGTAATATTCAGATAATTAAATTAAACTTTAAGCCCGATGCTTATGACATCGGGCTTATTTTTTATTGACATCGTTTGTTTTCAGTATTATACTAAATAGTAGATTATTTTGTCGGAGGATAAAATGGATTACATAGATGTTTCAAACTTTATAAATAAGGCAAAAAAATTCGGTTCAAGACTTGATTTGACAAGGATTACAAAACTTTGTGAGATTTTGGGAAATCCCCAAGACAGGTGTAAATTTATACACATTGCAGGCACTAACGGAAAAGGCTCGGTTTCTGCATTTATTCACAGCGCTTTAATGGATGCAGGCTTAAAGACAGGTCTTTTTACATCGCCTTTTATTTATGATTTTAACGAGCGTATACAGATAAATGGAGAAAGTATCTCAGACGAAAAGCTAATCGCTGTTATGGAAAGGGTAAAATGTGCTACCGAACAGATGATAAGTGAGGGTTTTGAGCATCCTACGGAGTTTGAGCTTATTACCGCCTGTGCATTTTTGTATTTTGAAGAGGAAAAATGCGACATTGCCGTCTTAGAGGTTGGCTTAGGCGGAATTTTAGACTCTACAAATGTTATAAAAAGTCCGCTTGCTTCGGTTATAACATCGATAAGCTATGACCATACAGAGTATTTGGGGAACACCTTAGAAGAAATTGCAAAAAACAAGTGCGGAATTATAAAAGAAAATTCTTATGTTATATCATATCCGATACAACAAGACGAGGTTTTATCTGTTATAGAAAAAACTTGTGAAGAGAAAAAATCAGAGTTTATAATTCCCAATTTATCAAAGCTTGAGATAAGAAATGTCAGCCTTTCGGGAAATGAGTTTGTTTATAAGGGAACTTCATATAAAACGGCGTTAATAGGAAAATATCAGATATATAACGCAATTGCCGCAATTTCTGCCTTAGAAACGCTTTCAAATTGTGGGTATAAAATTACGGCAGAAAACATACAAAACGGCATAGAGCACGCAAAATGGCCCGCAAGATTTGAAATTTTAAGAAAAGAACCTTTTGTGATTGCAGACGGCTCACACAACGAAGGCGGAATGGCATCTTTCGTAAAGGAAGCATCAAAGCTTTTAGACAGTAAAAAAACAGTTTGTGTTTTTGGTATGCTAAAGGATAAGGAGTATGATAAATGCTTAAAATTGCTATCTCAGATTTCAGATACAGTGATAGTAACAGAGGTTGACAGTCCGAGATTTGAAACTGCAGAGAATTTATCTGCTACCGCAAAAAAATACTTCAAGAATGTGTACAGCGAAAAAGAAAATTCGGAAGCTGTAAAAAAAGCAAAAGAAATTGCAGATGACGATGGTGTAATTGTCGCTTTAGGCTCTCTTTATATGATGAAAAATATAAAGGAAGCTGTCGATAAAGTTTTTTAAAGGCTATTGACAAATACATTAAAATATGGTATAAATAATTGAACGCGTTCAAAGTAAATATTTATAACAGGGGAGCTTATGTGATAGGCTGAGAGGAAGATAAATCTTCGACCCTTATACCTGATTTGGATAATGCCAACGAAGGAAGAATATTAGTGTCTTTTTTTAGGTGTATCCATATTGGGTACACCATTTTTGTTTGAAAGGACGATTTATATGAAAATTGAAACAAAAAAACTGACACTTAGTGCCGTTATGATTGCACTGTCATTAGTACTTAGTATGGTTAAGATTTATGAGCTTCCGTTGGGTGGCTCGATTACGCTTTTAAGTATGTTGCCCGTTGCAACCATTGCTATTTGCTACGGAACAAAATGGGGACTTATAACATCTTCTCTTTATGCAGCTTTGCAGATATTTGTAGATTTAGCAAAGCTTATGGGATACGGAATGACGCCGCTGACATGGATAGGATGTCTTTTATTCGACTACATATTAGCGTATGGCGGTTTAGGCTTAGCAGGAATTTTCAGAAAAAGAGGTACATCTGGAATGTGCCTGGGCGTAACTGTTGCGCTTGTAGTACGCTTTATCTCACACTTTATTTCAGGGGCGATAGTTTTTGCAGTTTTTTGTCCTGATGGATGGAATGTGTATCTGTATTCTTTAGCGTATAACGGAAGCTATATGCTGCCTGAACTGATTATAACTGTAATTGGCGCAATTTTGTTGTTCAGATTGCCACAAATAAAAAAATTGGTTGTAAGATAACAAAAAAGAGCCTGCTTTAAAGCAGGCTCTTTTATTTTAAAATATTAACTGAAGTGCTGAATTTACATTTTTAGCATAGTATACGGTCAATCCGTCAGGGACTATAAGACCTTTTTTATTTGCCTCGGGAATTATACATTTAGAAAAGCCCAGTTTTTTAAGCTCGTTTAGTCTTTTTTCAATTTGGTTTACAGCACGAAGCTCGCCCGTTAAACCGATTTCCCCGATTAGTGCGATATCTGAATCAATTTCCTTGTTCTTAAATG
>JAZSJX010000028.1:0-4262 GCA_045534535.1 Congzhengia sp. | reverse complement strand
TTTGCCCTTTCTTCCGTGCTTTAAACAAGCAGGATGTCTGTTGTACACTTTAATTTATGCATATTCTCAAAAGTTATTATACAATAAGATTATTAAATAACTGTTACCGCAGTATTAAGACTTTGTTTTCAGGTTATTTTCTGTAAAACGAGCGATAGGCTGTGCCGTTATTTAAAGAATATCCTTTAGCTTCAGCCATTTCGGACACTGTAACCAAACGGTATCCTCGTGATATAAGCTCCGGTATTAAACGGACAGCCGCATCTGCTGATGACTCGTACAAATCGTGCATCAGAATAATTGAGCCGTCTTTTACCTCTTTTAAAACAGTGTTTATTGTTTTGTCGGCATCTCTTGTTTTCCAGTCCAAAGTATCAATTGACCACAAAATGAGCGGAGCATTAGCTACAGATGAAACTGTACTGTTGTAGTTTCCGTAAGGCGGCCTTATAAGTGTAGGTGCGGCTCCTGTTGCAGAAACAACAGCATTTTCAGCTTTTGAAAGCTCATTTTTTATGCCGCTTGCCGAAAGTTTTTTAAGATTTGGATGATTCATCGTGTGATTTCCGATTTCCATACCTAAATCGTAAGCTCTCTTCACAATGGCAGGGTTTGCCCCGGCACTTCTTCCTATTACAAAGAAAGTGGCTTTGGCACCGTGTTTTTCCAAACTGTCTAAAATTCTCGGTGTGAATTTGCTTGGACCATCATCAAAGGTCAATGCCACCATAGGAACATCCCTTAAGGGGAAGTCTGCACGGCTTTTGTACCAGCCTACATTTAAGTAAGCTTCAAGCTCGCGTTTTGGAATAATTAAAGTTCTGCCGTCTTCGGCATAAACTGTCATAACAGGCTCAATGTACCAGCCGACGCTTTCATAAAGCTCAATTTCTGTCTTTTTAACGACTAATGTTCTTCCGTCTAAAGCGTACATTACAGTTACGGGGTCTAAATACCAACCGAGACCTCCATAAAGCTCTATTTCATCATTTTTTACGGTTATAAATCTTCCGTCAGCAGAAAACATCTTGGTTACAGGGCCTAAATACCAGCCTACATTTTCATAAAGCTTGATTTCAGATTTTTTAACCTGCAGCGTTCTTCCGTCTATTGCATGCATTGTAACATAGCTTGATGGTTTGAGGCTTGCTCCGTTTTTTGTTTCAAGCTTTACTAAGCTCTGACCTACGAGCCTGTGCGTGCCGTCAGGATAATACATTTTAGTGAGTGCACCTGCGCTTACGCCGACACAAAGCGATATTGACATTATTATGTACAGGATAATCGGTATAAGCTTTTTCATGGCACACACCCTTTCTCTTGCGTAAAAAAATCGCAATATATTCTATAATATAGACTATTATAATATATTGCGAGGTTTTTTTCAAGTGTTTTGCCGAAATTTCGGGTAATAACGGCATATTTTTATAAAATTTTAAGAATTATTTTGATTTACAGACTAAAACGAGCAATAATCCGCTTGACAATTTGATTTTAGCGTCATCATTAACAAATTCATTACTGATGCCAAGCGTGTTGCCCAAATCCAGTTTTGCGTTTGTCAGCGGATAAAAAACACCGGAAACAGACACATTTTCACAAGTGGTTAATGGAATTAAAGATAAGCAAAAGCCTTGCTTTTTGGGAATTGTAGCAGATTTTTCAATCAGCGTTATATAATTTTCACTATCTTCTATAGTAACCGCGACACCTCTGTCAAGCCCGTATTTTAAAAGCTCGATATTGCCTAAGGTGTGGTCAATCCGTCCTCCTAAGGCGCAAAAAACTGAAATTTTCGTAGCACCCATTTTAATTGCAGTATCTATTGCCGCCTCGGTATCGGTCATATCCTTTTCGGGTGTCAGGCTTATTATTTCAGGACTTTTAATTTTGGTATTCTGGGGCAGAGAATCGCAGTCGCCTACAAAAATATCGGGGAGTATCCCCATTTTTTCGGCGTGCAGATACCCTTTGTCCGCCGCAATAACAATATCAAATTTTAATTTATCAAAATCAGACGGGGGATATGAAAAATCACCGCCCGAAATAACAAGTGCTTTCATCTAATTTTCTCCTAAAAATTCTTTGACCGTCAAAACGGGATCTTTGGCACCAAAAACTGCCGTTCCTGCAACTAAAATATTAGCACCGTTTTCTATAGGGACATTTTTGTTGTTAATGCCTATTCCACCGTCGACCTCTATATCAAAGTCGGGACCGAAAAACTTTCGTGCCGCTTTAATTTTTTCGTTGACATCTTCTATGTAGGTTTGGCCGCCGAATCCTGCAAAAACTGACATTATAAGCACCATGTCGATTTTATCCTTGTACGGATACAAAAGCTCTACGGGGATATCGGGGTTGACTGCTAAACCACACTTTATGCCGTGTCCTTTTATTTTTTCTATTGTTTTTTCTACATCGCTTTCGCTATTTACATGAAAGGTTATAATATCTGCCCCCGCTTTTGCAAAATCGTCAATGTAGCGTAGTGGCTCTGAAATCATAAGATGAACATCAAAAACCATTTTGCTTTGTGCCCTTATACACTTAACAATGGGTGCGCCAAATGAAATGTTAGGAACAAAATGCCCGTCCATAACATCTATATGAAGATACTGAGCACCTGCGCTTTCAACCAGTTTAACATCCTCTCCCAAGCGGGAAAAGTCGGCAGACAAAATGGAGGGAGCTAATTTTATCATAATTTATCAACCTTTCAAGTTATATAATTTTAGTTTTTAAAGTTGCCAGTCCTTTACATCCTTTAAGGCATCAAAAAGCGTACAGTAGCTTTTGTATCGGTTTTGTCCGATTTTGCCGTTTGACAGCGCCTCTTTTACAGAGCAGTCAGGCTCTGTTATATGGCTGCATCCGGGGAAACGGCAGCCGTGAGAGTGTTTGTCTATTTCGGGAAACAGAGAGGAAAGCCTTTCTGCTTTCATTTTCTCTATCTCAAACGAGCCAAAGCCCGGAGTGTCAAACACAAATCCTCCGAAGGACAGAGGAAAAAGCTCGGTATGGCGTGTTGTGTGCTTGCCTCTTTTGATTTTGTCGCTCACAGAACCTGTCTTTAAGCTAAAGCTTTCGCCCATCGCATTTAAAAGACTTGACTTTCCAACACCGGAATTTCCGGCTAATGCGGTAATTCTGCCTGTTAAAAGACTTTTAAGATTATCTACACCCTCGCCTGTTACGGCAGAGCAGATTACAACAGGAAATCCTGCTAAATGGTATTCTTCTGCCATGCTCACGGCTTTTTCGTGGTTTAATTCTGACTTGTTTATACAGATGGCACACGAAACATTTTGTGCCACAGCGGTTACAGTAAGCTTGTCTATAAGCTCTAAAACGGGTTCAGGCTCTGATATTGAAAAGGTTACCAAAAGCATATCAATATTTGAAACGGGAGGGCGGAAAAAAGCGTTTTTTCTTGGTAAAATTTCTTTTACATAACCCTCTTTTTTTACGCTGTCAGTAACATCAATGGTGGCAACATCGCCTACTACGGGCGTTTGACCATCTTTTCTGAACCTGCCTCTTGCACGACAGGAGTAAATTTCGCCATCTTCACATTTAACATAATAGAATCCGCCGATTCCTTTAATAATCGTACCGTTCATTAAGGTTTAACCGTCCTTTTGGATTAGTTTCCGCTTGCGGGATTTCCGGGTATGGGGGTGGTTGTGCCCGGTTTCTTAGAAGGCTCAGATGACGGAGCAGAAGAGGAAGATGCATCTTTTCCGTTGCTTATGCGAATACTTATAGCTTTATCCTTTTTAACTCTGTTGCCCTCAGCCTCAGACTGACCAACAATCGTTCCTTCTTCTTTTGAACTGTTTACCTTTTGAACCTCGCCTAATTTCAGGTTTGCATTTTCAAGTAAAATTTCTGCTTCTTCTTTTGTTTTGCCAAGTAAATTAGGAACCAGTGTGTATTCGTCTTCTTCTTTACCTTCGCTTATATAGATTGTGATAACCGAGCCTTCTGAAACCTCAGTACCCGGTGCGGGTTTTGAGGTTATAACTCTGCCCTCTGAAATTTCTTCGCTTTTTTGCATTTCAACAGAAACCTCAAAGCCTGCAGCAATCAGTGCAGATGTTGCGTTAGTTTCCGTCATATTTGTAATTTTAGGAACCTTTATAAGTTTTGCGGGTTCTTCGCCGAACTTAATTGTAATTCTAGCATTTTTCTTAATTGTTTTGCCTGATTTTGGATTTTGGTCGATAATAATTCGCTTGTCGTCTTCTGAGATTTCTTCT
>JAZSJX010000082.1:0-16622 GCA_045534535.1 Congzhengia sp. | reverse complement strand
TAGAACTTGTCGGTGCCGAGTGGCTGAATGAAATGGCAGACGCTGTAGAAAAACTTTAATTTAAAACATAAAACAGCCGACGAATGCTAAAACTACTAAAAAAGCCGTCGGCGATTAAAAGCTTCGTTAATTGCCAATGGCAGAACGGAGCTTTTTATGTATGCACTTTTAGCATTTTTGCCTATTCTAGTAACATTTGTTTTAATGACAGTATTTAACCGACCTGCAAAACACGCACTCCCGCTTGCTTGGCTGATTGCATCACTTTTAAGCTTTTTTGTGTGGAAAGTGAGTGCAAAAACAGTTTTGGCGTGTTCCATTTTCGGAATTTTAAGTTCAATCGATGTGCTTTTCGTAATCTTTGGTGCTATTCTCATTATGAATACATTAAAATACTCCGGTGCTATGGATACGATAAACAACGGATTTACACGAATTACACCCGACAAAAGAATTCAGGCAATTATAATTTGCTTTATGTTTGGCTCGTTTATAGAGGGTGCAGCTGGCTTTGGGACGCCCGCCGCTCTTGCTGCGCCACTTTTGGTAAGCCTTGGTTTTCCGCCTGTTGCATCTGCCGCCGTGGCACTGATTTTCGACTCAACTGCGGTATCCTTTGGTGCGGTCGGCACGCCTGTTGCGACGGCACTCACACAACTCGGCACAAGTGTTAATGATAGTTTTGCAAGCAGCTTGTCTTTGTGGGTGGCACTTCCCCACGCTATCGTCGGCACATTTTTACCTTTTCTGGGCATTGCTGTTTTAACACGGGTTTTTGGAAAAGAAAAATCAATAAAGCCCGCTTTAGAGGTTTTGCCTTTTTGTCTTTTTTCAGGACTTGTCTTTTGTGTTCCCTATGTTTTGATAGCTTACCTTTTCGGCTACGAATTTCCATCATTGCTTGCAGCGCTTTTAGGGCTTATAATAACAGTTTTTGCTGCAAAAAAGAAATTTTTAGTCCCCAAAACAGTCTGGGGGTTTGAAGAAATTGAAGCAACGCGTAAAACAAGCGAAAAACCTAAGAAAATGTCGCTTATTTTAGCGTGGACCCCTTATGTTTTGATTGCACTTATTTTGGTAGCTACAAGAATTCCCGCACTTAAAATTAAGGGAATAATAAACACCAATGCATCATTTCCGTTCCTGCTTTCAATTAACAATATCCTAGGCGTGGATGCCTTAGACTACTCGTTAAAATGGGCAAACATACCTGGTGTGCTCCCTTTTATCCCTGTTGCGATTTTAACGCATTTCATCCATAAAATGAACTTTGAAGAAATAAAACTCGCCTGGCGTGATACTTTTTCGCAGATAAGCGGTGCTGCCATTGCAATAGTTTCAGGAATTGCTTTGGTTCAGGTAATGAAATTTTCAGACATAAACTCTTCGGGAATCCATAATATGTTAGTCATTATGGCAGAGTTTATCGCAAATGCAGGCTCTTCACTTTTTGTTGTAATTTCCCCGATTATCGGCATTTTGGGCGCATTTATTTCAGGCTCTAACGCTGTTTCAAACCTTTTATTTACAAACCTGCAATTTGAAACGGCAAAAACACTTTCACTCTCCCCTGTTTTAGTTGTTGCAATGCAGATTATAGGTGGTGCGATTGGTAACATTGTCTGTGTTAACAATGCGGTTGCAGTATGTGCAACCGTCGGTATTTCGGGAAAAGAGGGCAAAATTATTAAAACAAATATTCTGCCCACTGTGATTTACACGGTTTTAATTATTTTAATATTTGCAATCCTTTTTCTTCTTAATTATTGATATCAAAAAAAGAACCTGGCATATACCAGGTTCTTTTTATCGTGCTATGCAAAATTTTTAAAATTATTTTTAGAACAATCCGCTTATTGTGCCGTTTTCATCAACATCAATTCTTACTGCCGCAGGTTCTTTAGGTAATCCCGGCATTGTCATAATGTTTCCTGCATAAGCCGTTACAAAGCCTGCACCTGCAAATGCACGGACTTCTTTTATTGTTACTGTAAAGCCGGTAGGTCTTCCCAGTAGCTTTGCATCATCTGATAGTGAGTACTGTGTTTTTGCCATACAAACAGGAAGCTCGCCATAGCCTGACTTTTCAAGCTCTGCAATCTGCTTTGATGCCGAAGGCGTGTATGTTACACCATCGCCACCATAGATTTTTTTAACGATTGTTTCTATTTTTTCTTTAATAGGCAGTTTTTCATCATAGATTGGTGCAAAGTTGCTTTCAGTGTTTTCTAAAACATCAACTAACTTATTAGCAAGCTCTATGCCACCCGCACCACCTTTTGCAAAGACCTCGGAAAGTGCAAAATCTGCACCATTTTTCCTGCAATAGTCTTCAATTATTTTAAGCTCTTTGTCTGTATCCTGACCAAATCTGTTTATCGCAACGATTACAGGAATTCCGTAAAGTCTTAAGTTTTCGATGTGTTTTCCTAAATTTACAATGCCTTTTTCTAAAGCTTCAATGTTTTCAACACCCAAATCTGCTTTTTGAACACCGCCATTGTATTTTAAAGCACGAACGGTTGCCACCAAAACTACTGCAGATGGTTTAAGGTCTGCGATTCTGCATTTAATATCCAAAAACTTTTCTGCACCTAAATCTGCACCGAAGCCTGCCTCAGTTATAACATAATCAGAAAGCTTTAGTGCAATTTTTGTTGCCTGAACACTGTTACATCCGTGGGCAATGTTAGCAAAAGGTCCGCCGTGCATAAGACAAGGTGTGTTTTCTAAAGTCTGCACAATATTCGGTTTTATAGCATCCTTTAAAAGAGCACACATAGCACCCTCGGCACTTAAATCTTTCGCCTTAACCTCATCTCCGCTATATGTATAGCCTACAATGATTCTGCCAAGGCGTTCTTTTAAATCTGCAAGGTCCTTTGCCATACATAAAATCGCCATAACCTCAGAGGCAACAGTTATCATAAAGCCATCTTCACGAACATAGCCGTTTATCTTGCCGCCTAAACCTACTACAATCTGGCGAAGCGCTCTGTCGTTCATATCAAGCACACGCTTAAACACAATTTTTGTAGGATCAATTCCCAAGGCATTACCCTGCATAATATGGTTATCAATCATAGCACAAAGCAGGTTGTTTGCGGCTGTGATAGCGTGAAAGTCGCCCGTAAAGTGAAGATTTATATCCTCCATAGGAACTACCTGAGCGTATCCACCGCCTGCTGCACCGCCTTTAACGCCCATAACAGGACCTAATGACGGCTCACGAAGCGCAATAATTGCGTTTTTGCCGATTTTGGACATTGCCTGACCCAAGCCTACTGTTGTAGTAGTCTTTCCCTCCCCCGCAGGAGTTGGGTTAATGGCTGTAACTAAAACGAGTTTGCCATTAGGATTATCCTTTACTCTGTTCCATACATCCTTTGAAAGCTTTGCTTTGTACTTGCCGTAAAACTCAAGCTCATCTTCTTTTAAACCGATTTTTTCTGCAATATTTTTAATCGGCTCCATTTTTGCATTCTGTGCAATTTCAATATCTGTCAACATGGGTTGTCCCCCTCGTCAGTTTTAATTTTCTCTATTTCATTATACAAGTATTCGAGTGCTATGTCAAGACCTCCTTTTTCATCAATCAGCCCATATTTTACTGCATCGTCGCCCGAAACAATAGTACCTACATCGTTTGCCATTTCGCCTGTTTTCATCATAAGCTCTGTAAATTTTTCTTTGCTTATTTTTGAGTTTTTAGTAACAAAATTTGTGATTCTCTCCTGCATATTACGAAAATATTCATATGTTTGCGGTGCACCTATTACCATACCACTCATTCTGACGGGGTGTACGGTCATTGTGGCAGAGCTTGCGATAAATGAGCGTTTAGCAGAAACCGCAAGGGGTACGCCTATGCTATGACCGCCTCCTAAAACAATTGATGCAGTGGGCTTTGTCATAGAAGACACAAGTTCTGCTATTGCAAGTCCTGCCTCTACATCTCCGCCCATTGTGTTTAGAATAAGAAGCAGCGCATCTACGCTTTCGTCCTGCTCTACCGAAACTAAAAGCGGCAGAACATGTTCGTATTTTGTAGCTTTGCTGTTAGGCGGCAAAGCTGTATGCCCCTCGATTTCGCCAACGATTGTTAAGCAATGTATATTTCCTCTTGCATTTTTTGTTTGCGAGCTTCCGAAATCCTTAATGTTATCTTTAGACTCTTCGTTCATCGTTTGATTGTTTTTATTATTTTCCATGCACAAAAACCTCCATACTTTTATTATGGAGGTTTTTAAATAATCTATTCAGTTTTAATTATACACCCATATCCTCAAATGTCTTTAAAATTCCGTTTGCAATACCTTGGGCTAACTTGTCGCGGTAGCTTTCTGAAAACATTTTTTCCCGTTCTGTATCATTTGTTATAAATCCGACCTCAACTAATATTGAAGGCATTGCAGAATAATATAACACCGTTAAATCAACAGAGTCTTTTACCCCTCTGTCCTTAGCATCGGTTGAGTCTATTACCGCATCCTGAACATTTTCTGCAAAGGATTTATCGGTAACACCGCCTACATCCTTTAAAAGCTCTAAACTTCCCCATGTTTCAAATCCGTTTGCTACGGTATTTCCCTCAACCGAATTTGTATGTATACTTATAAAAAGTGCCGTTTTTTCAGTGTTTGCAAGGATTGGTCTGTCCTTTCTTACAACTGTTTTGTCGGTTTCTCTCGTCATTACAACGCGAACACCGTTTTGTTTTAAAATATCTCTTACTTTTAAAGAAACCGCAAGGTTAATTTCAGATTCCTTCCAAATCTTGCCTGTTTCGTCTGTATATATTGCACCCGGGTCTTCCCCGCCGTGTCCTGCGTCTATCGTAATGCTTCTTGACGGCGCAATATCAATAAGTGCCTCAGGTGGCGGTGTAAATTCTTTTTCGTCAGGTTCTTCAGTTTTTACAGAGTCATCAGGTTTTTCAGTCGTCGGTTTTTGAGTGTCTGGTGTTGGGGTTGGCGTCGGTTTAACCTCAGTATCCTTTGCCCCTTTTCCTATTAAAACCGTTAATACCTTGCCGGAAAGTGTAACCTTGTAGTCTTGTTTGCTCGGCAAATCAAACACAATGCGAACGCCGTCATTGTGCTGACCTATACGAACCTTTGTTACAATTTCAGAAGTTATCTCAGTATCCTTAATTGTAGGTGCCCTGTCGGTGCTGCTGATATCAACCGCCAGTCTTTCAGGTGATGTGAGTGCAAAATATGAGTGCTTTACATTCTCTTTTGAAAGAGTGAATGACGCGCTGAAAAGTCCGTCTTTTTCAGTACAGGTATATGACATCATTCTGTGTGTGTATACCGGCTTTTCCTCTTTTTCTGACACTATTGAAATTGTATCAGTTTTCGAGTCAAAATCAACATCAAAGCCTAAGGATTCCGAAACATATCTTGCAGGAATCATAGTTTTTCCGTTAATAATTTTCGGTGCTATAGGCATTTTTTCGCTTTTGCCGTTTTTATAAGCTGTAACATTATTTATATAAAGCTCAATTTTTGTGTTTTCAAAATTTACAGTAACCTTTTCATTACTCGCATTCCACAAAACAGCAGCTCCTAATTTTTCAAAAACATCGCGTGCAGGAACTACCGAATAATCATTAAATATAATCGGTGGAACTTCACACTTTAACTCTTCACCATTTAACTTAAGCGTCATGAAGCTTCCCGTGTATGTATGATACTGTCCGTCATAGAAAATCTCGTTTGCAGAATTTACTGTGATGCAGGATAACAAAGATATTATCATCACAAGTGCCAAAATCAATGAAGCAAAGCGTTTCATATATTAACCTCCTAAAAACCGTTTTTCTTCATATATGTTTCTAAAATCAGCGCCGCAGATAATGTGTCTACCGCTCCTTTTCTCTTTTTTCCTCTCACATTCATTTCGCTTAAAAAACCGTGAGCACTTACAGTTGTCAGCCTTTCGTCGCAATACTCTGTAGGCACATCGGTAAATGTCTTAAGCTTTTCAACAAATTCCTTTGTAGCATCCGTACGAAAACCCTCGGAATTGTCCATATTTTTAGGAAGACCAACTATTATTTTTGTAACTTCCTTTTCTTTTATAATGTCGCAAATCTCTAAAAAAAGCGAGTCTGTTCCGTCATTTTTTATAGTTTTAAAGCCTTGCGACATAATGCATAAAGGGTCAGAAAGTGCAATTCCTACCCTGGCATCGCCGAAGTCTATTCCCATAAGTCTCAAAGTATCACCCTATTTCTGTTTTTCTATAAATTCTGATGCTATATCGGCATTTTTAAAAGCCTTCTCTTTAAGTTCGCAAACCTTTTCGCCTAAAGCCTTTTCCAATTCGTCTTTATTTTCCATAATTTCGTCTGCCAAGCTTAAAAGTGCATCCTTTGATACATCTTCTAAATCAAGCGTTGACTTAATACCTATATACTCTGCAAAGCCCGAAACCTTAGGATCATACGAAACACCGATTGAACAAACGCCACAGGCTGACGCATAAATCATAGAATGTAATCTCATAGAAATTGCAAATTCACACTCACTGATTATTCCTACAAGCTGCTTAGAGTCATATTCTTTTGATAAAATGTAGCTTTCTATATCCATTTTATCTGAAACCTGCTTTGAAATTACGGTGTCATCATCAATTTTAAGAGGTATAAATACAGGGATTAAATCGTGTTTTTTGCAAATTTCTTCTACTCCACATGAAAACTCTGTCCAGAAATCAGCACTGCAATCTTTCCAGCTACGAATAGAAATTCCAAGCAATTTTTTGTCGGTTGGTATTCCCTCGTTTTTAAATATTTCTAAAACATCTTCCTTTGGTGCTTTCTCAATTGTCAGGGCAGGGTCAGCAGTGAGCGTTACCTTTCCCAAATCAATTCCCATTTCCTTAACTTCTTCATATGAATTTTCATCGCGAAGAGTAATTATGTCAACCTTTTTTAATACATCTATAACCTTTGTTCTGTTCGTCTCCTTTGTAACAGGACCAATTCCGTTAGCATAGAACATAACGGGAATTTTTATCTTTATTGCCTCTTTTATAACAGAAAGATAGTACCACAAGGACTTACTGCTGGTTACATCCTGAATTAAGCTTCCGCCACCAAAAATCAAGAGCTTACTTTCTTTGAGTGCCTTTCTTATTTTAAAGAAATTGTATCTGTTAACAGCATACACGCCATGTGCTATTTCTGTTTTCTTAGGCTCTTTTGATAAAACCATAAGCCTTACATCGTCTTTTTTTGCTCTTAAATTCTCAATCATCGCATACAAAAGCGACTCGTCGCCTGCATTGTTAAATCCGTAGTAGCCTGAAATTACGGCATCCCACCTTTTACTGTCGCAAGCCGATATATACATTTTTTCGCAATCGCGTGCCATTTTGGAAAGAGAGTAATTGTTTAAAATTGTTTCTCTTCCGTAAGCACCTAGCTTTTCGTTTTCTTCTTTTGAATTGGCTAATAAAATCTTTAAATCCCTTAATAAAAGCTCAGGATTTGATGCTTCTAAGCCTCTGCAACAAAAGTTTGTTTCAATGGATACGGGAAGCTTTGACTCATCAAATATTCCGATATACCCCTCATTTCCTGCAACAATTACAGGCTTTTCGCATGCCATAGCCTCTAATGCCGAGCGTGAAACACCGACAAAAATATCGCCCAAAGCGGCAAATTTATAAATATCTGTTCTTCCGCCTGTCAAAATCAGATGTCTTTTTCCTAATTCTTCATTGATTTTGTCGCACTTATCCTTTAGCTTGTCAAAAACATTACCGCCACCCACGATAACAATTTCAATATCAGGGCATATCTTAACAAGCTCAGGTGTAATTTCAGAAAGCTCAAATGCAACCTGGGCGCGGTCTTCGTCCATACGGCTTATATACACAATTTTTCTAGAATCGGGCGATAGCGAAAACTCTTCTATTACACTCGACGCATCTGCATCTTTGTTAAATTTATTGGTATCTATGCCATTTATCGTAACAAAAATGTCTGTGGGATTGGTTTTATAATTTTCCATAAGGTAGGTCTTTATATCCTCACTTACAGACATAACCTTTTCTCCCCAATTAGAAAGATATTTTAAACCGTGTGATGTGTCAAACACCCAGTGTGCAGTTGTAACGAATGTGAAGTCCATACTCTTTTTCAAAATTCCGCAAAGAAATGCAGGTATTCTTCCATGAGCGTGAACAATATCTATATTTTCTTCCTTTATAGCCTTTCTTAAAAGCTTTAAGGATTTTGCCATATTCAAAGGTGTCCTAGAATGAAGAGGAATTTTGTAATGAGCTATACCTGCTTCTTTAAGATTTTTTTCATAAACACCGCCGTTTGAAACCACAACAACTTGGTATCCCATACGGCTGAGTTCTAAAGACAGCTCTAAAACATGCGTTTCTGCACCGCCTATATCAAATCTTGTAAGCGCCATTAAAATTCGTTTCTTTTCTGTCATATTAAGGCTCCCTTTTAAGTGTTTAAAAATAGATGTATTTATTATATTATAGGTTAAAATTTAACTTTTTTCAATGTTTGTCCGCAAATTGTAACAAAAATATTACATAACAGAAACAGTAAGTTTTTAAAGTATACAAAAGAAATTGCTTTCATTTTTCAAAAAATATAAAAGCCTGTAGCTAAAAGCTACAGGCTTTTTTTACACATTTTTATTTAGAATGACAAAAACAATATATACGGCACCATCGGACGAATTTCCTTAGAAATGGTAATTTCATTTCCATTTGCCTCAAATTCAATTTCTTCCCTTTTGCCTGTTGCAGTTAAAATTTCTACCTTCTTAACCGGTTTTTCTGTTACATATGTTAGTTCATCTAAAACATCTATTCCCAGATTCCACGCAGCTGCAATCATTTCGCCATTTGGCAATGTTCCTGCACGAAGACAAAGCTCTCCGTCGCCCTTATAATATATAGGAAGACAGTTTGCTTTTTTAAGAAGCTCAATAAACTGCTCTTTTCTTGACTCTGTAAGGAAAGAAAACGCTCCCATATAGTAGTTAAACGGCGTTCTTGGTGTTCCTGAATATGTAACGGTTAATTTGCCGTTTTCACGAGGATATACTGCAACTCCCGGAAATAGAAATTCCTTGTCAGTATTGTTTTCAAGATGGAACACATAAGACGAAGCGTAAACCTTATCATTTGTAGGACATAGTTCCTTAACTTTAGCTTGAACCCCTGTTCTATTACCGTTTTCAAATATTTCTCCTGATAGGGTTTTTCCGGTCCATTTGCGTACAGTTACACCGATTTTATCCTGGAATCCTCTGTCTATAAGACTTTGTGCAGAATCAGATGACAAAAATACGCTGCAATTTTCAAAAATCTCGTTTAGCTTTTCGTCAGATAATGTATAGTCTCCATTTCCGTTTATAAAGGCAGCACTGTCAGGGCTTTCAGAAAAATAGAACGGTATTCCCATACGCTCTAAAACGCACATTACCCAATCGTGATTCTGAAAATCAAAATCACTGAAATGGAAACTGTCTAAAAGTCCGAAAGGAACACAGGCACCAACCCAATGGATATCCTTTGCAAACTTAGTTATTTCCTCAAACATGCCTGCATTATCGGCTAAAACCTTACGATAAGCCTTGCCGCTATCAGGTTCATAGGCTGTTAACCTTGTAATCCAGTGTTTTGCACCATTTCCGCCTTCTAAAAGGCCTGCTGCAAAATGACCATGAAGATAAGATGCCGCCTTTGCGTATCTGTTGAACGGAACCGTGTCAGTTTCTACTAAAAGATTTTCAATTCTGCCCTTAAGGTTAGCTTTTCCTGCAGCAAATCTGAACATTATATCACTAAATGTTCTTGCACTAATAGGCGCATATGTTCCCGTTGGAAGTCTTACTATAGTGGTATTATTCTTGCCGGCAAAAATCTTATTTCTTTTTTCCATTCCGTCAAAATACTCTAAGCTTATACAGTTAACACCCTGAATTGTAGGGTCGACTGCATCAATTCCCTCTCTCGCTGCGGTTAAAAATTCCCAAATTGCTTCTTCCTGGGTTTCAACATACAACTTAGTTATAGGGTCCTGGTCGTTATGGTTCATAATGTAATCGTGAAGTTCTTCACGATTCATATTCGTTTTTGCTCTTTTATTAAATTCCTCCAGGTGGTGCTCACATGAACAACCACCACGCCAATGAAGCATACGGCAATCATCATCAAGCATTATCGCCTTTGGGTGATAAGATGCAAGGGTTTTCATTGCCTCCCTGAAATAATCCTGAAAGCCCTTATCATAAGGACAATATACATTTATATTTTCTCCGGTATCCATTCTGGTAATGGTAGTAAATGATGCTCCCATATTAAAAGCACCGCCGTGTCCCATTGCCGACTGAACTAAAACACCGCTCGGAACACCCATTTTATCTAATTTTTCGCGGAACAATCTATATTTTTCACACTGACCTGTTACCTTTTCTATAGGCGGATTGCCCTCCGGGTGAAAATACATAATAAAAAGCGGACAGGTAGCTATATTTTTTTCGTACTGATACTTTACATCCTCACATATTTCGTCTAAATGTTCAACATCTAACGGCATAATAGAATAAGTATACATAAACGCATAAGCATTGCCATCTGTATATGATAGCTATGCTTTCCCTCCTCTCATATTTTTACATTTTGCCTTTCTTTTATTATATTATAAATATGTTTCTTTTCAAGCTTTTTTCCATCTTTGTAATGCAATTGTAACAAAAAAGAGGGGTTGACAAAATTTAGTCAGTAGTATATCATATTTTCTAGAAAATTATTTAATTTAAGGAGTGATTTTAGTGGATAAACTCTGGTATAAAGACGAAGCTAAAAGATGGACAGAAGCGTTGCCCCTAGGAAACGGAAGAATAGGTGCAATGGCTTTTTCCGGTGCTGTAACAGAAAAATTTATGTTTAACGAGGACACTCTATGGACAGGTTCTCCTAAAAGCTGTTTGATTCCAGAAAAACAGTCTAGGGTGTCAGAAATCAAGGAGCTTATAAAAGAAGGCAAATACGAAGAAGCACAGGAGCTCTCTCACAAGCGTTTGGTGAGCGGTTCTGCCCCTGCAAGTTACATTCCGTTTGGTTCTTTAAACATCACCTTGAAAAAAGATGTTGACTATACTGTTTCAAATCTTGCTTCTATATCAGAATCTCCGCTAACCGAGGTTGAAATAACAAACTACATTCGTGAGCTTGATATGAAAACTGCAACAGTTTCATCATCATTCTTAATGAATGGAAACAAAATTTCAAGAAGATCATTTGTTTCTTATCCTGACAATGTCTTCGTTTCAGAAATTCGTTCGGAGGTTCCAAATGCACTTCATTTTGAAGCTGCTTTAGATTGTGCCTTAGACCATAGTATGAAGGGCGAAAATGATACTGTTACTGTTGAAGGTAAGTGCTGTGATACATTCAGGTTCACTGTTTTTGCAACTAAGAAGCCAAAGTATGTTAAGCCTGAGCCCAATGATAACGAAAATATCCCATTCGGTGCTATGATGAGAATTTTAACAGACGGCTTTACAATAGCCCGTGGTGGAGTTGTGTCAGTAAGAAGAGCGACATACGCTGTTATTGTAATGAGCATAAGAACAGGCTTTAACGGATGGAATAAACCCCCTATAACAGAGGGTAAGGACTATATGGCGCTTTGCGAAAACGACATAGAAAACGCATCAAAGTTTTCATTTGACGAGCTTTATGCCCGTCATTTAGAGGACTACGCTCCAAAATATGACCGTTGTAATGTTACAACAGGTGTATACGATATGCGTGCAACAAACGAGATTGTAAAGCAGGCAGCAACAGGTACAATTCCTGAATGCTTGCCGGGTCTTTTGTTCAACTACAGCCGTTATCTTCTTCTTTCCTGCTCTCGTGAGGGAACACAGCCCGCAAATCTTCAAGGAATCTGGAGCCAGGAATTAGAACCATGCTGGAGTTGCGGATATACAGTAGATATAAATGTTGAAATGAACTATTGGTCATCTGAAATGTCTGCACTGCCCGAATGCCATGAGCCAATTTTCTCAATGCTTCAGGATTTAACTGAAGCAGGCAAAAATGTTGCCGAAAACTTCTATGAGTCAAAAGGCTGGGTTCTTCCACTTGTATCAGATATATGGAGGTATTCTTTCACATCAGGAGCAACTCCATATTCAATGTGGCCTGTTGGCGGACTATGGCTTTGCCGTGATATCTGGGAACACTATGATTACAACCGCGACGAAAATTTCTTAAGAGAAAACATCAATGTTTTAGAAGGTGCAATGGACTTCTTAGATGGTTGGTTATACGAAAACAAAGATGGTCAGCTCACAACTCCTGCATCTTTTTCTCCTGAAAATGTTTACATTTTAAACGGAAAATCAACCGAAATTTCGGGAATTACCGCAATGGATATCGGTATAATTTTAGACTTTGCAACAAACACATCTAAAATCTGTGATATAATAGGCGGCAAGGACGAACTCAAGAAAAAGTGTGAACGCATAAAGGAAAAACTTGTTCCTTTTAAAATCACAAAAGAAGGAAAGATTATGGAATGGAATGAAGACTTTACCGAGCAAGACCCCGGACACAGACACTTATCTCCTCTTTATGGTCTTTTCCCCGCTCAGGTAATCAATAAAAAATCTCCTTTCTATGAGCCCTGCAGAAAAACATTAGAAACCCGTATTGCCAATGGTTGCGGCGAACAGGGATGGTGTGCTTCCTGGATTATAAACTTATTTGCAAGACTTGGCGATGGCAAAAATGCATATAACTCTGTAAAACATATGCTGTCAAATCTTTTATATCCAAATCTTTTTGACCAGCATCCACCTTTCCAGATTGACGGAAACTTTGGTTTTGCCGCAGGCTTGGGCGAAATGCTTGTACAGAGTGATGATGAAACAATAACTCTGCTCCCTGCAATATATAAGGATATGTTAGTGGGTACGGTTAAAGGTATTCGTGCAAGGGGCGGATATACCGTAGACTTTACATGGGACAGAAAATATATCATAGACTACAAGGTTACAAAAGACGGAGAAGAAGTTGCATCAGGCAATTTTGTTACATATCCGTTAGTTATAAAAAAATAATTATATAAAAAAAGGGTGTAGCATAACGCTACACCCTTTTTAATTTATCTGTCTGTAGGATTTTTTGCCGTTTTCAAATAATTCCTCCCTGAAAACTCTGCTATAGCCTATATTGTTTCTTTTACAAAGCACTAAAAGTCCTGCTATATCCTCGCAATTACACCTTGCACCATAAGTGCATCCGCCATAGCTTATTTCTTTGGGCGTCTGAATAATATCTACTTTAAATCCATTTTCTTTGGCTTTATTTTTAAATCTGTACGCCGCAGTCTGCGACATAAAACTTATAAGACACATTTTCATTTTTACACCGCCGTTTCGCAATACAAAATTCCGCTATATAATTATTATATTCACAAAATTTCGTTGCGACACACAAACCATACCTTAATTACTCTTAAATTTTTAAAAAAGGTTGAAATTTTACTAAAAAGAGTGTAAAATATATTTATATGCTCAAAGAAAGGTTGATATTATGGCAAAATCTGATGATTCAGTTCATAAAAATCACAGAAAGCGTATGAGAAAACGCTTTTTAGAGCAAGGTTTTGAGGGTTTTGCCGACCATGAAATATTAGAGATTCTTCTCTACTATGCAATTCCAAGAATTAACACAAATCCGCTTGCTCATGAGATTTTAAAAAAATATAAAACGCTTTATAATGTTTTTAATGCCCCAGTTTCAGAGCTTACAAAATTTGAAGGACTGGGTGAGGCAGGTGCAAACTTTCTCAAAATGATTCCAGCTATTTCACGACTATACGAAAGTACACTGTGTGAAAATGAATTACTACTTCACAATACCGAGGCTATCGGGCAGTATGCTGTATCACTTCTAAAGGGGCAGAAAAATGAGAAATTTGCGCTTATTTGTGTTAACTCAAACCGCCGCGTCCGCTGGGGCGGCATCATTTTAGAAGGAACTATTGACCAGATTGAAGCATATCCGAGAGAGGTTGCTAAAGAAGTGCTTAAGCATAACGCAAAAACAGTTATTTTTGCGCATAATCATACAAACGGCTCAATTATGCCATCAGAGGCTGATAAAAATGCGACAAGGGTACTTGCGGATGTTTTAAAAGGCATCGGCGTTGTTACATTAGACCATATTATAGTTTCACAAAACCGTTACTACAGTATGGCAGAAATGGGATTTATTTTTTAGTTTTAGGCTTAAAAATTAACGCTGTTAAAAAGCCAAACACAATGGCCGCAGCAATTCCGCCGCCAGCTCCTGATGCACCACCTGCGATAATTCCCCATACACCAAAATCCTTTATTCCTTTCATGGCACCCTTTGCCAGGGTGTAGCCAAAGCCTGTTAAGGGAATTGTTGCACCGCATCCTGCAAAGTCAACTATGGGCTTGTACACGCCTAAAACGGTAAGTGCAACACCTGCCGTAACATAAATAACTAAAATTCTTGCAGGGGTTAATTTAAATTTATCAATTAAAACCTGGGCAACGGCACAAAGTGCCCCGCCCACTAAAAAAACTCGTAAATACTCCACTTTTAAGGTTTCCTTTCTTTAGGGTAAACTTTTTCATTATTTTATGTTTTTAATTAAATTTTATACAAATACAGTTTAGGAGAGATAATATGTCAGGACATTCCAAATGGGCAAACATTAAACACAAAAAAGAAAAATCTGATGCTAAAAAGGGCAAGATTTTCACAAAATTAGGCAGAGAAATCACAGTTATCGTTAAAGCAGGCGGTGCTGACCCTGAGTCTAACTCAAAACTTCGTGATGTTATCGCAAAGGCTAAAGCTAACAATATGCCTAACGACAATATCGACAGATGCATCAAAAAAGCTTCTGGCGAATTGGGTGCTGATAACTACGAGGAAATCACATACGAAGGCTACGGCCCTAACGGTGTTGCAGTAATTGTTGAAACACTTACCGACAACAGAAACAGAACAGCAGGCGATTTAAGACACTATTTTGATAAGTTTGGCGGAAATTTAGGTCAGAACGGATGTGTAAGCTTTATGTTCGACCAAAAGGGCGTAATCATAATTGATAACTCAGAAGAAGAATTAGATGAGGACACAGTTATGATGGATGCATTAGATTCAGGTGCTGAAGATATGACTGCAAACGAGGATTGCTTCGAAATTTTAACAGCCCCCGAAAACTTCAGCGAGGTTCGTGATGCATTAGAGGGCAAAGGATATGAGTTTGCATCTGCCGAAATCGAAATGATTCCTCAGACAACAGTTACACTAACCGACGAAAAAGATTTGCTTTTTATGAACAAGCTAATCGATATGTTAGAAGATAATGACGATGTGCAGAATGTTTGGCACAACTGGGAAGAATAAAAAGAATGCTGTAGCAAAATGCTGCAGCTTTCTTTTTCTATAAAATTCCAATTTTAAAAATTTATGACAACTCCACTTTTCTATTGATATTAAATAAAATCCGTGCTATAATAATATCAAAGAAGTTCCCTGAGATGTTCGTGATTTAAGATTTTTAATTTACCAACACTTTTTATAAGGGAATCCATATTCGTTTGTGGCGCACATGCCTCCCGTTTATCGGCCAGTGGACTTGTAAAGCAAATGAGCGGATACCCACCTGCTTTAGCAGGTAAAAATTAATCGGACAACACGGCATGTCGGGGAAAAATAAAGCACAGGATAAAATCCTGTGCTCTATTTTTATTTTAAATAGTCTAACAGCTTTTTCATACAGGGCTCAAAATTTATTCCGTAATTTCTGTCGCCCGAGGTTCTTTTAGTTTCTAAAATACAGTCTGTAACAAAGTCTGCCGAAATGGTCGCACATTTTACAATATCTTTATTTAAAAGATAGCAAGATGCCAATGTGCTTGCAAAAACATCTCCCGTTCCGCTATAGAAAACATCATATTTTTCTCTTTCTATAATATGAAATTCATTGCCATCTAAAACCGCAGTTCCAACTGATTTTTCGCCTGAATTTATGCCTGTAATAACAATTTTTCCGTGGCACATCTCCCTTAATTTTTCGCACAAATTCATTATGTATTCTTTAGAGTGTGTGCCGTGCTCATACGGAATATCACAAAGGTACGACGCCTCGGTTACATTAGGAACAATTATATCCGCTCTTTTTAAAAGTTTCTTCATTTCAGTTACAAAATCCATATCAAAGCCGTCATAAAGTTTTCCACCGTCGCCCATTACGGGGTCAACCAAAACAAACTCTGTCGGGAACATATCTATTATTTTCTCCACCGCCGAAACCTGCTCCTTAGAGCCTAAATACCCTGTATATATAGCATCAAAATTCAAATTTAATTTTTTCCAGTGCTTAGCCGTTTTAGAAAGCTCATCCGTTAAATCGCAAAAATTATAATCGGGAAACGCCGTATGGGTTGACAAAACCGCCGTAGGCATAACACAGGTTTCCACACCTGACAAACTTAAAATCGGCAACGCTACAGAAAGCGAGCATTTACCAAAGCACGATATGTCATTTATTGCAATTATCCTTTTCTGCCTGTTCATTT
>JAZSJX010000097.1:0-2184 GCA_045534535.1 Congzhengia sp. | reverse complement strand
CAGGGTTACGGAATAGTCTCTGTAGCTTTCTTTCTTCAGGGGCATTACCCTTTTGCACCTCTGCACCACAGCTTTCAAGAGATTCAAGACTGTGAGATTTTGAAGAACCGGTAGCACCGCCACATCCGTCACGGCCTGTTCTTCCGCCAAGAAGAATAATAATATCCCCTGGGTTCGGTCTTTCACGGCGTACATTCTCAGCAGGTGCTGCTGCAATAACTGCACCAATTTCCATTCTCTTCGCCACATAGCCGTCGTGGTAAATTTCATCAACCTGACCTGTTGCAAGACCAATCTGGTTACCATACGAGCTATAGCCCGCCGCAGCAGTTGTTACGATTTTACGCTGAGGAAGCTTGCCCTCAATGGTATCTTTAACAGGTGTAAGTGGGTTTGCAGCACCCGTTACACGCATAGCACCATATACATAAGATCTGCCCGAAAGCGGATCGCGGATTGCACCGCCGATACAGGTTGCCGCACCACCAAAAGGCTCGATTTCTGTCGGATGGTTGTGTGTTTCATTTTTAAATAATAAGAGCCAATCTTCCTTTTTGCCCTCAATTTCAACTTCCATTTTTACTGTACAAGCATTGATTTCTTCGGACTCATCTAACTTTTCTAATTTTCCGTTTTTCCTTAAATATTTAACGGCGAGTGTCGCAATATCCATAAGATTGACAGGCTTTGTTCTGCCTAATTCTTTTCTTATTCTTAGGTATTCGTTATATGTGTCCTCTAAAAGCCTGTCTTCAAATTTAACATTATCAATCGTTGTTAAAAATGTTGTATGACGGCAATGGTCTGACCAATATGTGTCAATCATCTTGATTTCCGTGATTGTAGGGTCGCGGTCTTCTTTTACAAAATAGCTCTGGCAGAATTTAATGTCATCTAAATCCATTGCCAAGCCTTGTGCATTCATAAAATCTGAAAGCTCGCTTTCAGAAAATTTGCAAAAGCCATCAATTGTTGCAACCTCCGTAGGAATGTCATACTTTAATTCCAATGTTTCAGGCTTTTCAAATGACGCCTCACGGCTCTCTACAGGGTTAATAACATATTTTTTAATTGCAGCAACATCGTCTTTTGATAGTTTGCCGTACAAAAGATAAACCTTTGCTGTGCGAATGTTTGGTCTTTCCTTTTGGGAAATAAGCTGAATGCACTGTGCGGCAGAGTCTGCACGCTGGTCAAACTGACCAGGCAAGAATTCTACTGCAAACGCCACATCTGCACTGTCTAATGTGTCTGTTACTGTATCTAGCTGAGGCTCTGAAAATACTGTGTTTTTACAGTACTCAAAAAGGTCAGCTTCGATATTTTCAACATCATATCTGTTTAAAATTCGAACATTTTCTATGCCCGAAATCAGCAAAAGCTTTTTTAAATCGCCTAAAAGTGCCTTTGCCTCATGAGCAAGTCCTTCCTTTTTCTCAACAAAAATTCTATAAACCATTATAGCACCTCCAAAGCTTTTTTGCCGATATCTTTTCTATAAAATGCATTTTCAAAATGCACTTCGTTTACTCTTTTATATGCCTTTTCTATAGCATCTTTTAGGTTTTCGGCAGTTTCGGTAACACCTAAAACTCTGCCGCCTGATGTTAAGAGCTTGCCATCTGAGAGCTTTGCCCCTGCAACATATATGCCATTTGAATTTTCGGGTAATATAATTTCATATCCCGTTTCATATTTTGTAGGATACCCGTTTGACGCCATAACCACACAACAAGCTGCACCGTCTTTAAACTTAACTTCTGCTTCAGAAAGTCTTTCTTCTGAAACTGCAAGCATAATTTCAAGCAAATCACTTTCTAAAAGCGGAAGAACAACCTGCGTTTCAGGGTCGCCAAAACGACAGTTATACTCTATAACCTTAGGTCCTTTCTCGGTCAGCATAAGACCAAAGTATAAGCAGCCCTTAAAAGTTCTTCCCTCTTTATTCATAGCCTCAATCGTAGGAACAAAAATCTCTTTCATACAAATGTCGGCAATTTCTTTTGTGTAATAAGGATTAGGGGCAACTGTTCCCATGCCGCCTGTGTTTAGTCCTGTGTCTCCATCGCCTGCACGCTTGTGGTCCATAGAAGAAACCATAGGAACTACAGTTTTTCCGTCAGTAAAGCTTAAAACTGAAACCTCAGGACCTGTTAAAAATTCTTCTATTACAATTCGGCTTCC
>JAZSJX010000100.1:0-8717 GCA_045534535.1 Congzhengia sp. | reverse complement strand
TGTATAGTCTTCAGCTTCAATCCATGTTTCGCCTGTAGCTGATACAGCAACGGGACCAGGATTAGCCGCAAATACTGCAGGCATCAAGCTGATAACCATGAAAACCGATAGGCAAATTGCCAATAGTTTTTTCATTTAATTTCCTCCTTAACTTTAAAATGAGTTTTTGCTTTAAAATTTTTGCTAAGAGTTTTTGCTATTTATAATAAATTTATCCCTGGCAAGTTTAATGCGGAATGGGCATTCCCATTCCATTTTTTGAAATATAAATGTAACATTTTTGTACATATTGCCAAAAATACTAAGATATAATACATATAATTCTAACATAATTATATTCTTTGTGTTTTAAAAAGTCAAGCATAATATTAAAATTTTTTTAAATTTTTTCTTTTGTTTTTCCGACAAAATTTTTTGTCGCAAAATTATTTTTATTCGACACCACTATTTGACAGTTTCTAACAGGTATCAGGGTGTATAATGGGTGGTAAAGCAATGCTTTTTGCCCCCCCTTTTATCCCCTTAGACAAAACAAAGGAGTTTTTTATGATTATAAAGGTTTATGTTGATATTTTATTCATTATAAATTTCATAATTGACTACACTCTTCTTTTAACAACCTCTTTCTTTATAAAAAAGAAGCCAAGGGTTTTGTCGCTCATTTTAGGCAGCGTATTAGGCGCCTGTTTTGCCGTATTCGTTTTTTTTGTTTCGGTAAACACATATTTTTTAGTTTTTTTAACTCTTTTAACCTCTGTTTTAATGCTCGCAATTTGCTATGGGGTTAAAAGCTTTGCCTGTCTTTTTAAGGCTACCTCCGTTTTTTACCTCGTTTCTGTATGCTTTGCGGGCGGTTGCTTTTCGGCTATGTCATTGGCAAACAAATACGGCAACTTAAATTTTTTAGTAAACTCAGGCGTTTTTTATGCCGACATTGACGCATACACCTTGTTGGTGATATTTGTAGGTTTTATTTTAATCATTCACTTTTGCGTAGGATTTATTAAAAAGCAAAAAGTAAAATCGCAATTTTTATACTCCGTTACAATTGAGAAAAACGGAAAAAGCGTTACCGATACCGCTTTTTTTGACACGGGAAATTTCGTTCGCGACGAGCTTTCACAAAAAAGCGTTGTTATAGCCGAGTGGCAGACTGTGTCGCGTCTTTTTGAAAAAAAGCCGCTTTCAGAATGTATTGCCTCCTCCCCTTTAGAGTTTACATATATTCCGTGCAGAATTTTAGGCGGAAAAACAGGCGTGTTTGCTTTTTCGCCCGACAAAATTTATGTAAACGGCATTGATTTTACAAGCTCTGTGTTGGTCGGGATTTCAGAAAAGCTTTTAGACTCTGACGAGGTTTTCAGAATTATTTTGCCAAACGATTTGAATTTTTGAGAGGGTGTTTTTATGTTTTTTTTGTTGTTTAGAAAAAAAGCTTCCTATATAATAAGGAAGCTTTTAGGATTTTTGTCGGGCGAGGCATATTTTATCGGCAGCGGCGAGGTGTTGCCTCCGCCGCTTTCATCTTCCGAGGAGGCAGAGTGCTTATCTTTACTTTCGGGAAGTTCTCCCGAGCGTGCCCGCGAAAAGCTTATTGAACACAACCTAAGGCTCGTTGTTTATGTTGCACGAAAATTTGAAAACACAGGCGTTTCAACAGAGGATTTGGTTTCTATCGGCTCTATAGGACTAATTAAAGCAATCAACACCTTTAAAACCGACAAAAATATTAAGCTTGCAACCTATGCATCAAGGTGCATTGAAAACGAAATTTTGATGTTTCTTCGCAAAATTCACAACCAGAAAACCGAAATTTCATTAAACGAGCCACTAAACACCGATTGGGACGGAAACGAGCTTTTACTTTCTGACATTTTAGGCACAGATAACGACGAGGTTTACAAAAGCATCGAAGACGAGGTCGACCGAAAGCTTCTACTTTCTGCAGTTTCAAATCTTAAAGAGCGCGAAAGGCTCATTATGGAGCTAAGGTTCGGCCTTTCAGGCAGACAGGAGCAAACGCAAAAAGAGGTTGCGGATATGCTTGGAATTTCACAGTCTTACATTTCAAGGCTTGAAAAGAGGATTATTGAAAAGCTAAAAAAGGAAATTTTAAAACTAATATAAAAGGGGCTGTAGCAATTTTGCTACAGCCCATTTTTATTTTATTCTTCTGTTGTTTCTTCTACTGCTTCTGCGATTTCGTCTTCGTCGCTTTCTTCATCGGTTTTTGCAACTGAAACAACTAAAACATCGTCCGCCAACCGCATCAGCCTTACACCTTTTGTAAGTCTGCCGATTCTGCTTATCTCACCCGTCTTCATTCTTATTATAATACCCTCTGATGTGATGAGCATAACATCGTCAGTTTCATCAACCGCCAAAATTCCCGTAACCTTTCCTGTGGTTTCTGAAATTCTGTAGTTGGTAACACCTTTTCCGCCTCTTGTCTGGATTTTGTATTCATCTAAAGAGGTCTTTTTGCCATATCCTTTTTCGGTTACAACTAATAAGTCTTCACCGTCAACAGATGAGCTTACGCCTACAACATAGTCATCGCCTGAAAGCTTAATGCCTCGAACACCGTGCGAAACTCTGCCCATAGGACGAACATCAGTTTCCTTAAAGCGTATGCACATTCCGTTGTGTGTGCTAAGAATAATATCATCGTTTCCGTCAGTTAAACGAACATTTATAAGCTCGTCATCCTCGTCTAGAACGATTGCAATTAAGCCGCCTTTTCTTGCAGTATCGTACGATAAAAGGTCGGTCTTTTTAACAGTACCCTTTTTAGTTCCAAAGAGCAGGTATTTACCCTCTTCAAACTCACGAAGCGTGATTGCCGCCGTGATTTTCTCGTCAGAGTCAAGCTGCAACAGATTTACAATCGCCGTACCCTTGGCTTGTCTTCCTGCCTCGGGGATTTCGTACGCCTTTAAGCGATACATTTTTCCCTTTGACGAGAAGAACAGGATATGGTCGTGCGTGCTTGTTATGAAAAGCTTTTCAACAAAATCTTCTTCCCTTGTTGTGATACCCGTTATACCTCTGCCACCACGGCGCTGTGATTTATAAGTGTCAACAGGTAAGCGTTTAACATATCCGAAGTGGGTAAGCGTGATTACAACATCTTCCTCGTCAATTAAGTCCTCAATGTTGATTTCATCAGCAAACGCTGTGATTTCACTTCGTCTTTCATCGCCGTACTTATCACGGACTGCGATCAGCTCTTCTTTTACAATGTCTAAAACCATTTCCTCGCTTGAAAGCACTTTGTTAAGGTACGCTATTTTTTCCATTAAATCGTTGTACTCGCCGTCAATCTTTTCACGCTCTAAACCCTGAAGTCTTGCTAAGCGCATATCCAAAATTGCCTGAGCCTGAACATCTGAAAAACTGAAGCGCTCCATTAAGTTTACCTTAGCATCATTATAGCTTGCACGAATGATTTTAATGATTTCGTCAATATGGTCTAAGGCTATTCTTAAGCCCTCTAAAATGTGTGCCCTTGCTTCTGCTTTTTTAAGGTCGTATTTTGAACGGCGTACCACTACTGATTTCTGGAAATCTATGTAATGGTCAAGCATCTCGCGAAGCGACAAGGTTTTCGGCTGATTGTCAACCAGCGCCAACATATTTATAGAAAATGTGTCCTGAAGCTGAGTATATTTAAATAACTGGTTTAAAATAACGCTCGCGTTTGCATCACGCTTTAACTCTATTACAAGTCTCATACCATCACGGTCAGACTCGTCGCGGATGTCAGAAATTCCCTCAACACGCTTGTCTTTAACTAATTCTGCAATTTTTTCAGTTAAGCGTGCCTTGTTTACCTGATAAGGAAGCTCGGTTACTACGATACGCTCCCTGTCTGCTGACATCTGCTCAATTTCTGTACGGGCACGCATAACAATTTTGCCCCTGCCCGTCGTATAAGCACTTCTTATACCGCCAAGCCCCATAATAATTCCCGCAGTCGGAAAATCAGGGCCTTTGATGTGTGATAAAAGTCCGTCAATATCAATTTCAGGGTCTTCAATTACTGCAACCAGGCCATTTATAACCTCGGTTAAATTGTGAGGCGGAATGTTTGTTGCCATACCTACTGCAATACCTGATGAGCCGTTTACCAAAAGACTCGGGAATTTTGACGGCAGTACTGTAGGCTCAAGCAGATTTTCATCGTAGTTAGGAATGAAATCTACTGTTTCCTTTTCAATGTCTGTAAGCATTTCTAATGAAAGCTTTGACATTTTTGCTTCTGTATAACGATAAGCAGCCGGGGGGTCCCCATCGACTGAACCAAAGTTACCGTGGCCGTCTACCATAGGATAACGAAGCGAGAAGTCCTGTGCCATACGAACGAGCGCATCATAAACTGCAGCATCGCCGTGTGGATGGTACTTACCAAGCACATCACCGACGGTTGCCGCACACTTTTTGTATGGCTTGTCGGGTGTTAGCCCTGCTTCGTACATTGTGTATAAAATTCTCCTGTGAACAGGCTTTAAGCCATCACGAACATCGGGCAGGGCTCGACCTACAATAACGCTCATGGAGTAGTCGATATAGGACTTTTTCATTTCACTGTTTAAGTCAACTTTTATAATGTTTTGCAATGCGTCTTCTATCATTTTTCTATCTCCTTTCCGTTATATGTCGAGATTATTTACATATTTTGCGTTCGCCTCAATAAACTCACGGCGGGGCTCAACATTGTCGCCCATCAAAATTGTAAATATTTCGTCTGCTTTAACTGCATCTGTTAATTCTACACGAAGCAGTGTTCTCTTCTCAGGGTCCATTGTGGTTTCCCAAAGCTGGTCAGGGTTCATTTCACCAAGACCTTTATAACGCTGAACTTTTGCATCCTGACCAATTTCCTCAAGTGCCTTTTTAAGTCCATCATCATCATAAGCATAAAGCTCTTTTTTACCTTTATATACCTTGTATAGCGGAGGCTGTGCAATATATACAAAGCCGTGCTCAACCAAAGGTCTCATATGTCTGAAGAAGAATGTAAGTAAAAGCGTTCTTATGTGAGAGCCGTCAACATCGGCATCCGCCATGATTATAATTTTGTGATAACGAAGCTTCTCAACATCAAAATCATCGCCGATTCCTGCACCTAAAGCCGTAATTACAGGCTGAAGCTTGTCGTTTCCGTAAACCTTGTCAAGTCTCGCCTTTTCAACATTTAGCATCTTACCCCAAAGAGGAAGAATCGCCTGGAACTCTCTGTCTCTGCCCTGCTTTGCAGAACCGCCCGCAGAATCACCCTCGACAATGTATATCTCGGTAAGTTCAGGGTTGCGGTTTGAACAATCTGCAAGCTTGCCGGGAAGCCTTGATGACTCTAGTGCTGATTTTCTTCTTGTATTTTCTCTTGCCTTTCTTGCTGCCTCTCTCGCACTCGATGCCAAAATTGCCTTTTCTATAATTGTTCTTGCAACTGACGGATTTTCTTCCAGGAAATCTCCAAACTTTTCGCCCATAGCGGATTCCGTTATACCACGAACCTCACTGTTTCCAAGCTTGGTTTTCGTCTGCCCTTCAAACTGAGCTTCTAATACTTTAACCGAAATGATACACGCCAATCCTTCCCTCGCATCATCGCCGGTTAAGTTTTTGTCCTTGTCCTTAATCATATTGTGGCGTTTAGCGTAATCGTTTAAAATTCTCGTGAGTGCCGCTTTGAAGCCTACCTCGTGCGTTCCGCCCTCAGTTGTGCAGATGTTGTTTGCAAAGCTTACAATGGTTTCGTTATAGGCATCACTATACTGCATAGCAATCTCAACCATAACATCATTTTGCTCTGCCTCAAAATATATAACATCTTCGTGAAGCGGTGTTTTATTCTTATTCAAAAACTGAACAAATTCCTTAATACCGCCATCGTATTTCATATCGGCAACTTTTCCGTCCTCACGCTTGTCAGTTAAAACAATGCGAAGACCTTTGTTTAAAAATGCCTGCTCACGAAGTCTTGTATGCAAAATATCAAACTCGTAAACTAAGGTTTCAAAAATTTCGCCGTCAGGCTTAAAGGTTACCTTTGTGCCTGTTTTATCGGTGTCGCCAATAACCTTTAACGGTCCGCAGGAGTGCCCTCTTTCATAGCGCTGATAATGAATATGCTCGCCGTCTGAAACCTCAACCTCTAAGTATTCCGACAAGGCGTTAACAACAGATGCACCAACACCGTGAAGACCGCCCGAAACCTTGTAGCTTCCGCCACCAAATTTACCGCCTGCGTGCAGGATTGTGAAAACAACCTCAACTGCAGGAATACCCATCTTTGGCTGAATGCCGACAGGAATACCACGGCCATCGTCAACTACAGTGATGGAATTGTCTTCGTTAATGTCAACATAAATGTTTTTACAGTAACCTGCCAAAGCTTCATCAATACTGTTGTCAACAATTTCGTAAACCAAGTGATGAAGACCGCGCTCAGAGGTAGAACCTATGTACATACCCGGACGCTTTCTTACCGCTTCGAGCCCTTCTAAAACTTGAATTTGGGAACCGTCGTAGTTAGTGTCTACTTTGATATCCATACTATTCCTCCTGAAAATCTGTTTAAATGTAAAAAAAATTAACAAATATATAAAATAGCGTCAAAAATTAGCTTATATTCATTATAACATAAAAAATATATAAAATCAACTTTTTTTACAAAAAAAGAAATAAATAGTTTTTTGAGCGTGTAATAAAAAAAGGGCAATTTTCTAAAAGTAAGAAAATCGCCCTTTGGCACTTAAGAAACCGGCGTTAATTCCTCGGTTTCTGTTACTAACGCCGTCTGATATTTTTCTAAAATTGACGATTCAATCTCGTCTCTCATTTTAGAGTTTATAGGGTGTGCAATATCCTTGTACTCTCCCTCAGGCGTTTTTCTGCTCGGCATTGCAACAAAAAGCTTGTCCGCCCCCTCAATAACCTTAATGTCATGCACTACCAAAGAGTCGTCAAAGGTAACAGAAACGATTGCCTTCATTTTTGAATCCAAATTGATTTTTCGTATTCTGATATCAGTAATATCCATACAGTCATAGCTCCTTTTGCTCAAATGTTGTTCTTATTTTTAATAAAAGGAGGCAAAAATATACATAAATTTTAAAAAAGACTTTTATTTTCCATATTATTGCTGTATAATATATATGAAGATTTTTTTGCAGATTATCTTTTGAAAGAGGTTTGTTATATGACAAATTTTGATGTAAACAGTATCGACAGAACAAAGCCCGTGCATTTTGCAGGTATCGGTGGTATCAGCATGAGCGCTTTGGCTCATATTTTAAAAAACGATGGCTATACGGTAAGCGGTTCTGATTTTAAAGAAAGCGAAACCACTTGCCACTTATGTGAAATGGGAATCCCCGTTAAAATCGGACACTTCAGCGAAAATGTACACGGTGCAGGGCTTGTAGTTTACACTGCCGCTATAAAGAGTGATAATCCTGAGCTTTTAGAAGCCAAAAGACTTGGAATTCCTACAATTGAGCGTGCAACACTTTTAGGTGCAATGATGAAAAATTATAAATATCCCGTTGCAGTAAGCGGAACGCACGGCAAAACAACCACAACCTCTATGCTTGCGCATGTCTTGTGCGAGGCCGATTTAGACCCTACGATATTAGTAGGAGGTGTGCTTCCTTTAATAGGCGGAAATCTTCGTGATGGCGGTAAGGATTATTTCGTTACAGAGGCGTGTGAATACTGCGCAAGCTTTCTAAAGTTTTTCCCGCTTTACAGCATCATTTTAAATATTGAAGAAGACCATTTAGATTATTTTAAGGATATAAACGATATTATAGATTGCTTTAGAAAATTTACAGAAAAGCTTCCCGAAAATGGTGCGGTAATTGCAAATTATGATGATGAAAATGTTAAAAAGACGCTTTCAGGAACAGATAAGAAGGTTATATCATTTGGAACAGAAGAAGGCTTAGATTATCTTGCAAAGGATATAGTTTTTGACGAAAACGGCTTTGCAGAATTTAAGGTTTATAGGTACGGCAAGGAGTATATAAGCATAAAGCTTTCAGTTCCCGGAATGCATAATGTGAAAAACGCACTTTCTGTTGTTGCGGTAGCCGACCTTTTAGGTATTTCACCTGAGATTATGATAAAGGGATTTTTATCATTTAAGGGAACAAACAGAAGATTTGAGCTGAAGGGCGAAATAAACAGTGCAAAAGTGATAGACGACTACGCCCACCATCCGACAGAAATTAAAGCAACACTTAATGCCGCCAAAACTATGGCAGGAGATAAAAAGGTGTTCTGTGTTTTCCAGCCGCACACATACACCCGTTCACTCGCATTAAAGGATGATTTTGCGGTTGCCTTTTCAGATTGCGACACTCTTATTCTGACTGATATATACGCCGCTCGCGAAAAGGATACAGGACTTATTACATCACGCGATTTGGTTTTGGAAATTAACAAAAACTCCAACAACGCACAGTATATTAAAGAGTTTGACGATATAGCAGAATTCTTTAAGCAAAACGCAAGCGAGGGCGACATTGTAATTACAATGGGTGCAGGAGATGTTTATAAAATAGGCGAGATTTTAATAAAATAAATAAAAGGGGCTGTAGCAAAATGCGCAGACCTCACAAAACAGTTTTAAATTTAAACGAATTAAAAAATGAAGGGAAATTCACATTAGATGTGAATTTCCCTTTTAATTTTTGTTTTGTGATATG
>JAZSJX010000041.1:0-3945 GCA_045534535.1 Congzhengia sp. | reverse complement strand
ATAGTATAAGAACTTTGCCTCCGGAAAGTTATCTGTTGTCGCTCCTGCCTGATGGTTATTTCTTAGTACCCAATCGGCAATGTATTTTTCGTTCTCTGCGATTTTTCTTATCTCATCTTCATCGCCTTCAGCTAAAAAGACGTTAATGTTACCTATTGTATCATTGGCAACAGGATATATAACAATATCCCGTTTTAACAACTTCATAAGTTGATGGGCTGTTATAGAAATAATATCATTCTCACTGTCTGCACGCTGCAAAAGCTGATTCGTATCAAAAAGAATTTTAGTACGGTATGCCGATTGTGCAGATTTCTTTGCGTGATCTTTCAGTTTTATGGCAAGTGTACTTGATATGAATGCTGAAATAAACATAATTGCAAAGGTTGCAGGATATCCTTTTTCGTATGCCTTCATAGTGAAATAAGGCTCTGTAAAAAAGAAATTAAACAGAATGACACTCACAAGTGAAGATGTAAGTGCATACATTCTGTATTTAGTAAGTATTGAGATAAGTAAAACCCCAAGGATATATACGGTGATTATATTTGCTTCTGTAAATCCAAGCCCAAAAAATACATACCCAAGAAGCGTAGCTGCAATAAGAAGTCCCACACTTATAATAAGGTCACGGAAGGAAAAGCGGGACTCAATCCTTTTTTTGGGAGCAGGTGCTTCGTAATGTGTAACCTCTATACCGTCAGGGATGATGTGTATATCAATATTCGGTGCATGTGCTATCAGTTTTTCCGTCAGAGTCGGTTTTCTGATAAGATGCTTTTTAACTGCCGCACTTCTGCCGACTACAATTTTTGTAACACCTGAAAGTCGTGCAAATTCAGCAATCTGGTATGGTACATCATCGCCGTTTATAATCTCAACCTTTGCGCCAAGCTGACGGGCAAGCTTCATATTTTGTTTAAGCCTGTTTTTATTTGTTTCATCAAGCGATGCAAAGCTCGGAGTTTCTATATAAATTGCAGTAAAATTTCCGGTAAAGGCATTGGCCATTTTTGCCGCTGTCCGTATAATTTTCGGGTTTGACGGTGCAGATGAAAGGCATACAAGTATATGCTCATCTGTTTCTTTTTTATGTTGAAGGTTCATGAAAACCACCCCCTGATGATACTATTTTATCATATATTCAAATTTTTCTCAATGGATAGCCGGTATTTTCTTAATTTTGGTACGTAGTTTTATCACTTTTGTTATCCTTTTCAAAATCGTAGTCATATCCCTTGTAATTTTCGTCAAAGAATTCTCCGATTTTCCCGACAACAAAATATCCGCCAATCATATAGGCTAAAACCGCAATCAATAAAATAATATCACGCATACCATCATCTCCCAACTAACACTTCGGGATGATATACCAGGCTATATCCGAAAACATTTCTGAATGTCTTTAAGTTCACCAAGCACAAGCATGGTTTCATTTTCTTTTAAAACAGTATCAGGGTGAATTGTCATACTCATTTTTCCATCCTGTTTTAATGCCATAATATTTATCCCGAACTTTTTACGAATATCTATTTGTCCTATTGTTTTTCCAATCCAGCTTTCGGGTGTTGTTACCTCGAAAATTGCATAATCATCATCAAGCTCAATAAAATCAAGAATGTGGTCTGCACTGTAACGGATTGCCGCCCACGAAGCCACCTGCTTTTCGGGGTACACGACCTGATCTGCACCATTACGGAGCAGAAACTTTTCCTGAACATCCCGTTCTGCTCTTGAGACCACGAACCTTGCACCAAGCTCTTTAAGAAGTGAGGTTGTTTCCAGAGAGCTTTGAAAATCTCCGCTGATTGCAACAAAGCAAATATCGAAATTTCCCACACCCATGGAATTTAAAAATTCTTCATTTGTACTGTCCCCAATCTGTGCATTTGTTACATACGGAAGAACCTCATTTACAAGCTCTTCTTTTTTATCTATTGCCATTACTTCGTGGCCAAGCTCATTTAATTTTTTAGCTATATGTCTGCCAAAACGTCCAAGACCTATAATCAATACAGATTTCATATTAAATTCCTCCTTAACCTACGGTAATTCTTTCCTGTGGTTTTTTTGATATATTCTGCTGTTTTTTTGATAGTGCTGCAAATATAAGGGTAAGTCCGCCAACTCTTCCAAAGAACATAAGACCTATTAAAACGATTCTTGATACAGTTCCGAGAGTAGGTGTAATGCCAAGTGTAAGACCTACCGTGCCTATTGCCGATGCTGTTTCAAACAAGCACTCCATAAGAGGAAGCTTTTCAACCCCGCTTATAATAAGTCCGCCTGTTAAAAACAGAATAAAATACATTAACAGTATTGCTGATGCAGTTTTAAGTGTTGAATCTTCTATCCGTCTGCCAAAGCACTCAACATCGTCCTTCTTTCTGAATACAGATATCATAGAGAAGATAAGCACTGCAGCAGTTGTTGTTTTCATACCTCCGGCAGTCGAGCCGGGAGAACCGCCAATCAGCATTAAAATAATTGTAATTATCTGACCTGTTCCTGTTAATTGAGTTAAGTCCGCTGTATTAAAGCCTGCTGTCCTCGGTGTTACCGACTGAAACATAGAATTTAATATTCTTTCGTTTTGTGGTAATCCGTTAAACTCTGCAAAGTAAAAATATATTGCAGGTGCGATTATTAAAAACAGTGTTGACGATAATACAACCTTTGTCTGCATACGGTATTTTTTTATATGATGCTTGTTTGTTTTTACATCTTCCCATACAAGAAAACCAATGCCGCCTATGATAATGAGAAGCATTATAACTGCATTTATTAAAGGCTGTGCGGAGTAGGATGTCAGCGATGAGAACGGTGATTTTGCACCCATCAAGTCAAAGCCTGCATTACAAAATGCCGAAACAGAGTGGAATATTCCGAGCCATACACCTTTTAACCCAAACTCTTTGCAAAATACTGTTGAAAGTAAAATTGCACCTATAAGCTCAATTAAGAATGTTGTTTTAAGAATAAATCCTGTGAGCCTTACAATTCCGCCGACCTTTGGTGCGGATATTGCATCCTGCAATGTGCTTCTTTGCATAAGACTTATTTTTCTTCCTGCAAGCATCGCCATTGCAACAGACAAGGTTACAATTCCAAGACCTCCAACCTGAATAAGCAAAAGGATTATAAACTGCCCGAACATTGACCAGTGCGTTGCTGTGTCATGTACCACAAGCCCTGTTACACACACCGCAGATGTTGATGTAAAGAGTGCGTCTGAAAAGGGTGTCATATTTCCGCTTGCTGACGATATCGGAAGCATTAAAAGAATTGTGCCTAATATTATTGCTCCTGCAAAACCGAATATTATTATCTGAGAAGAAGACAAATGCTTCTTTATTTTTGCATCCATAATCAAAACCACCAATCAAGTGTATCTTTTTTCTATTATCATTGTATCATAATATATTTTAAGATGGCATTAACGGTTGAATATCCGCATTAAGATTGCATTAAGACAAAAAAGACTAACATATATTTTAAAATAAGAATATTGCATTTGCATATTACCCTTTTTGATATTGGCTAAAAATAGCATATGCAAAAGAAAATAATTCTTTCACATATGCTATATAACCATTAGGATCTAGTGTCCCCGACGTGAAGGTTCAAGTCCTTTCAGGTGCACCAAAATCGACATTCTTCGTCAGAGGGATGTCGATTTTATTTCCGTATAGGAAATTGCGTTTTTTGAAAAAGTATGATATAATAGAAATCAAGTCAAAAAAGGCATAGCAAAAAGAGGTAGCGTAAAATCTCGGATAAAGTTATTTAATTTTTGAGTTCTCCGTTAATTGAAATTGAGATGAGGTTTTGTAAGTGTGATAAGAAAATATATTAAGAAGAATTGCCCCGAGATTTGAATTTTTCAAAAAACGGAGTGCTGTTAAGGCAAATTTGGAAAAGTGTCATTTTATGACCGCACTTGCA
>JAZSJX010000083.1:0-2345 GCA_045534535.1 Congzhengia sp. | reverse complement strand
GGTTCTGTTATACGATTAACACCGCCGGCAAGCAAAAGGTTTGTAAGCGGAACAATTTCATCTGTACCGCACGCAAGACCAACACTCTGAAGATATGAACGGAACGGTCTGAGCACACCGACAAGCTCACATCTTTTAATTCCTTTAACAATAACCGTGCGATAAAGCGGCGATGCACAAAGTTCATTATCAAACTTTACAAAAATACGGCAACCGTTTCCGTTTAAGAGTTTTGCATCTCCCATAATTTCTTCAAGATAGCACATTTTAGTTTGTGCCGTTAGTTCAGCCTTTTCAGGTTCTGTCATAGGATGGAGAGGATATGTATCCGATACTTTTTGAAGTTCGTTATAAAATTCTTCTGCAAAACGCAGAAGCTTTTCCTTTGAATCTGTTTCATAGTACACAATCTGAGGTGCACTGCATGCTTGTTGGTCGTTTACACATACATCATGAGCAAGTGCCTCAAGCTTTTCTCTTGTACATCCTTTTTCCGTAAAGTAACTAAAGCTTATTCTGTTACCCCATTCAACAATATTAACGCCTTTGGGTGCAAGCTCTCTGACTCCTGAAACAGCCCCATCAGAACCCCATACAGCAACTGTATTACACAAGCCAAAAAGCTCGGTTAAAAGTTCCTTATCCTTTGATGAGAGAGGGAACACATAAAAATACGGGCATAAGCTCTCATCTTCTGCACAAAGCTTTTCAATCATCTTCATTGCGACCTTGTGCGCTCCTGATGCCGTTTTAATAACATTTATATTTCCTGTTAAAAGTCCTTCCACAGAACTGAAAAACGGGTGCATTGCATCATTTGAGCTTGTAACATGCCCTAAAACACCAACGGGCATCCAGCCCTCGAACTGTTCTTCGCGGCTTGTCTGACGTGAAATTTCAAAAGGCAGTCCGCCAAGCTCTCTGTTTATCTTTTTATAAAGCTCTTTTTCAGATAAAACAGCAAGAGAATCTTTTTTTATCTGCATTGCTTCATCTTTTGAAAAGCCGAGTTCCATAAGTTCCGAAACCAAAAACTCTTTATCTTCTGCCACGAAATGACCGAGCTTATCAAGGCTCGAAATAACTTTTCTAATATCTAAAATATCGTTTGAAAGGTCTATTATTATCTGTTCATTTATTCCATCCAAACAATTTTCTTTTTCAATGTTAACTTTTTTACCTCTTATAATAAATTCCATAACCATCTTCACCTCTATCTTTTCAAAAGTTCGCTTGCTTTTATTGCACAGCTTTTTGTTGCACTTGTTCCGGCTCTTCCAAGAATCTCCATATACGGTGTTTTTATACCGCATCCGCATTCCTCTGCATCATGAAGCACCGCCATATCGCCCATAAGAACCGATACCGCAGGTACACTCATAAGGTGAGGAGTAATGAAGTTGGCAAAACCGGGAGTGCCATTAGGCAATGGCTTGAGATTTTCAACATCACGGATAATCATTCTGCTATATACAGGGATGTGGAAATGATGGTTTTTACACTCAAAGTAAGGAACAGAATGTTCTGTTGAGCCATATCCATCACGGCAATTCTGCTGAGGGATTCCAAGCATTTCTTCCACAAGTGCATAAAGCTCTCTTTTCTGAATTTGCTTGTCGGCGTATCCTTTCCAACCTCCGCCAAGCAATGTCATTGACTTTGTATTAAGTTTTAAAGGTCTGTGTCCTGTGTCTTTCATTTGTTTTACTGTAAAATACAGAAATGACGGAAAACCAAAAATTCTGACAGGCTTACCTTGTCTTTCATATTCTTCTAAAGCTGCTATTGTTCCGTATACATCAAAATCGTGTCCCTGACCATTATAGCGAAGGGCAAAGAAAGTATCATTTACGGGAGCATAGCTCAAAAGTCCAAGGTCTGTTTTTGCAGTACCTAAATCCTTGCTGACCTCTGCAGGTTCATATGTAAAGAGAAGATAATTTGTAAGTTCGTCAGAAAGAAATCCATAATAGCGAAATTCGTTCTCTATCATAGAATTTCCGAAATCGAAGCTGTCCTTATCAAAAAACATCTGGCTTTTCTGTCCGCCTGTGCCTGAGCTTGTTGCATGTTCTGTAATTGTTTCAAAGGGAACAGAAAGAACCTCATATTGTTTAAAGAAGTTTGCATGTATAGGTGGGATTTTTTCTAAATCCTTTTCTGTTTTCAAATCCTCAACCTTAAAGCCTGCATCGTCACACAAATTTCTGAAAAATTCACAATTTTCAATATGATGTGTTAAACATTCTCTCATAGCATCCAAAAAAAGTTCCGATGAATTTTTCTGGTCGTAAACATCTTCAATTTTTAAAAGTCCATGTCTTGCAGTCATAAATATCACCTCG
>JAZSJX010000051.1:0-7705 GCA_045534535.1 Congzhengia sp. | reverse complement strand
AATGCACCTAAAGATGCCTGTTGCTCAGAATAGTGCTTACGGCTACGCTTGGCAATCATCGCACCGCCACGGGCAAAAACCGGGATAAACACAACTGTAATTAAAGAAAGCCAGACATTAGTATATAGCATCATTACAAATGTTCCAACAAGTGATATAATGCCCGATATCATAGACATTATTGCCGTATCCATCATCATACCGATGTTGTCAACATCGTTTGTGAAACGGCTCATAACCTCGCCTGTGCTTTCTGTATCGTAAAACTTAACAGGAAGCTTTTGCACCTTGCAAAACAGGTCATTTCTTATAGACTCAATCGTACTTTGTGAAACAGAAAGCATTATTCTGTTTTGAAGATATGTTGAAACTACGGTCGTCAGATAAATAAGAGCTAAAACAACCAGTGCATATAAAAAGCCCTCTGATTTTCCCGCCGCGATATAGTCATTTATTATTGGGCGAAGTCTGTATGAGCCTGCAATCTGCGTTCCTGCACGAACGACCATAAAGATAAGTGCAATAACTATTCTAAACTTAAATTTTGAAAGATAGCCTAAAAGCCTTTTTATAGTGTTTTTAGTGTCCTTGGGTTTTCCGCCCTTAATACCTTGTCGACCACCTCTTGGACCGCCCATCGGTCCGCCTTTTTTTGTATCTGCCCTACGATTATATCTTTGTTTTAAATTCTCAAGTGTTCTTGCGGACATTTACGCATTCGCCTCCTTTTCGTTCTGCGAATAATAAATTTCCTGATACTCCGTATTGCTTGCTAACAGCTCCTTATGAGTACCAACTCCGCATATTTTTCCATCGTCCATAACCACAATTTTATCAGCATCGCAAACCGACGAAATTCTTTGTGCAATTATAATTTTAGTAGAGTTTTTAAGGTTAGTTGCAAAAGCCTTGCGAATTTTAGCCTCAGTTGCCGTATCCACCGCACTTGTACTGTCGTCTAAAATTATAATTTTAGGATTTTTTATAAGTGCACGGGCAATACAAAGACGCTGTTTTTGTCCTCCCGACAAATTCGCACCGCCCTGCTCTAACACCATATCATAGCCTTCTTTAAAGGTTTTGACAAAACTGTCTGCCTGTGCAAAATCTGCCATTTTCACTATTTCGTCAAATTCTGCGTCCTCTCTTCCCCAACGAAGATTTTCCAAAACCGTACCTGAAAACAACACATTTTTCTGTGATACCATTCCAATGCCTGCACGAAGACTTTTAAGGTCATAATCTTTTATGTTTACGCCGTCTACGAAAACCTCTCCGCTATCTGCATCATAAAGTCTTGGAATAAGCGACACAAGTGTAGTTTTACCGGAGCCTGTTGAACCTATAATTCCTACAGTTTCCCCGGCCTCAATAGTAAGGGACACATTGTCTAAAACCTTGCCCTCGCTCGTTTTATAATACTTAAAATCAACATTTTTGAACTCAATTTTACCATTTTTTATTTCTAAATCCTTGTGCTTTGCGTCAAAATCGTTAATGTCGGATTCTTCATCTAAAACCTCAACAACACGCCTTGCAGATGCTAACGCTCTTGAGCTGTTCATAAACATCATAACAACGAACATTAAAGACATTAAAATCTGCGTAATATATGTTATAAAAGCTGTCAGGTCGCCAACCTGCATAGTTCCGGCTATAACCTGATTTCCGCCAAACCACAAAACTGCGATTGTAGTTAAATTCATAAAAAGCATCATCAGGGGCATCATTGTTATCATAATCTTAACTGCCGACAGTGTAGCTTCTTTTAAATTTCTGTTTGATTTTTGAAATTTTTCTTCTTCAAAATCCTCGCGTACAAACGACTTTACGACGCGGACATTTGTTATACTCTCCTGTACTGTTGAATTAAGCTTATCAATTCTTCCTTGCATTTTTGTAAACAGCGAAAAGCTTTTTGATATTATCAAAAGAATTGTAGCTAATATTACAGGAAGCACCACTGCAAATATCACAGACAATGATGGGTTTAAGCTGATCGCCATAATTAGTCCGCCAATTAACATTCCGGGTGCTCTTAAGAACATACGAAGAAGCATATTCACAAAATGTTGTATCTGTGTTATATCGTTAGTCAGCCTCGTAACCAACGAGCCTGTGCTGAATTTGTCAATATTCGAAAACGAAAACTCCTGAACCTTGGAAAAAACATCACGGCGCAGGTCTGACGAAAATCCCACGGAAGCCCTTGCGCCAAAATATGCACCGCCTACACCGCCTGCCATCATAGAAAGTGCAGTTAAAATCATAAAAATACAACTTGTTATAATGTAGGCAATATTTTGGTTTGCTATTCCGTCATTTATAATATTTGCCAGAAATTTTGGCATTAAAACCTCGCCTAACACCTCTATAATCATACATAAAGGTCCTAAGATAAAATACGCTTTATATGGCTTTACATATTTTAACCATCTTTTCATTTTGTCTCTCCTCTATAAAAGAATTAACCTGTTAATTTCTAACAGGTTAATTATACTCTATTTGGTTTTTTATGTCAATTGTATTTACAAATCGTTCAAAGTTTTGTTAAATTATATTGTCTGCGGTAATGTCGCTTCCAAATGCAGGTCCGTTTCCCTCTTCAGCACTTTTTTCTGTTACAATCGGAGGCCCAAAATCGTAAATGTCCATATACGACTCGTACTCTTCCTCAGTTAAGGGCGCGTGTGCAATAAGCCCAGTACATTCCGTCTGTGAGCAAGCACTTTTATATGCGTCATCTAAGTGGTCATACTCTTTATATGGTCTGGCTTCAGGTCTTGTTTTTTTCACAAAACCACCTCACAAAAGATTTTAGGCAAATGCCCACTTATATTTTTTGTGGTAATGGTTCAAATTATTCCTGGAACGCCGTTCCAAACATTGACTTTAGTCGTTTTCTGTTATAAAATAAAGTATAATTTATTTTTAAGAAGGTGATGTTTTTGAAGGTCGTAGATGCTAATGATATGCGAAAACTTGAAGATTATGCAATTTCAGATTTTAATATTCCTTCAATTATTTTGATGGAAAATGCGGCACAAGGTGCAGTTTCGGCTTTAATTTCAGAAACAGGTGATGTTTTTGGTAAAAAAATTCATATTTTTTGCGGTGGCGGCAACAATGGCGGTGATGGTCTTGCCATGGCACGAATTCTTAAAAATAAAAATGCAGATGTTAAAATTACCCTTTTAAAAGACAGATGCGACATAAAAGGCGATGCAAAGGTAAACCTTACAATATGCGAAAAAATGGGAATTCCTTTTGTTAACCTTTGCGATTTTAACAGTGCGGATATAATAATTGACGCAATTTTCGGCACAGGTATGCACGGGGATGCTGCGGGAATTTTTAAAGATGCTATCGAAAAAATTAACGAAAGCCACGCTTTCGTTATGTCTGTCGATATTCCAAGCGGAGTTTCGGCAAATTCAGGATACGCATCTTCCCCATCAGTTTTAGCTGACCTTTGTGTAACATTTTCTGCACTAAAGCTAGGGCTTCTGTTGTTTCCAGGAAAAAGCTTCTTTAAAAAACTTGTAAAAGTTGATATTTCTATCCCTCAAAAAGTCATAAACGAATTTGAGAGCGGATATGATATAATAGATAAAACCTGTAAAAAGCTTCTTCCCGAAAGAAGCAATAATTCTCACAAAGGAAGCTTTGGAAAGGCACTCGCTTATGTCGGAGGGAAAGGCACGAGCGGCGCGGCCTGTCTTTCATCTTCTGCAATTTTAAAAAGCGGTGCGGGAATGGTAATGGCGACAGTCCCTGAAAGCATTTACGAAATAGTTGCAAAGCACATCCCTTCTGTTATGGTGCATCCAATAACAAGCAAAAAAGAGGTTTTGGATAAAATTTCCTGGGCAGATGTTTTGCTTTTAGGTTGCGGAACAGGTGTAAATGAAGAAACAAAGAAAATCGTTTTTGAGCTTATTAAAACGAGCGAAAAGCCGATGTGCTTAGACGCAGATGCTTTAAATATTATTTCAGAAAATCCCGACATTTTACTCTCTAAAAAGTGCGAAATTATTTTAACGCCTCACATTTTAGAGTTTTCCCGTCTTTCAGGTCTTTCGGTTGACGAAATTAAGGAAAAACCTATAGAATGTGCTAAAGCTTTTTCCAAAAAATACGGTGTAACCTTGGTTTTAAAGGATGCAGTTACAATAGTTTCTGATAAATGCGGGCATATATTCATAAGTTCAGGCTCAAACTCAGGTATGGCAACTGCAGGAAGCGGAGATGTTTTGGCAGGAATTATAACAGGTTTTTTAGCTCAGGGTGTAGCACCTTTAGAGTCTTCAGTTTTAGGTGTTTACATTCACCTTGCCTCAGGAATGCTCGCAAAGGATGAAAAAGGAGAGTTTGGTATGACGGCAGAAGATATTCTAAAAGCCGTTCCTTATGCCATAAAAGAAAATATTGATATTTCACCTAATATAAAGGAGTTGTGATGATTGAGCAGGAAATTCTTAGCCGTTTTTCTTGCACTCACGATAAGCGTTTTATGTCTGTCATCTTGTACCGCTAACAGCTTTAGCGACAGTGATATGGACATATACGAAAAAATTCACAAGTACTATAACAAAATGGAAAGCTACAGTGCGCGCCTTAATTTTACTGTTATTTCCAACAAAACACAAAACGAATATGTTGCCACGCAAAAAGCTCTCGGAAACGACAAGTTTTGGATAGAGGTTAAGGATGAAAAAAACAATCTTTCGCTTACCACAATTTTAAACGGAACCAAAGCAAAGCTTCTTTCTGATGAAAGTTCCCTTTCCGTAGCAGTTCCGACTAAGGATATACTAAGTCTTCTGTTTGTAAACAGCTTTTTTGACAATTACTATGCATCAGAAGAAACCTCGCTTTTAGTAAACAGTTTAAATGGTGGCAATTTTACTACACTTGAAACTGAGCTTTCTGTAGAAAACTCAAAGGCAAAGTATATAACTCTTTCAATAAACAACAAAACCTTATCGCCTGAAAAAATAGAAATCTGCGATATAGGAAAAAAGGTATGGCTTACAGGCACATTTTCTGACTTTAAATATAACGATAATTCAATAAATGACTCTGTTTTTGATACTGACTGATAAAAAATTAACTATTTTAAAATTTATACACCACAAAAAAACCGATTTGATGCCGTTCCGGGAGTTAAAGTTCCCATTGCGGGAAAAATTTGTATTGTCCGATGTATGATAGATGTTTCCGATGTCAATAATATAAGTGTCGGTTGTGAGATAACCGCGTTCGGAAACTACCCCCGGAATATGTTAAAGAACGGCGAAATCATCGATGTACTTACTTATTTAAACTAATTGCTAATATTTGTGTGTTGACGCGCATATTCATTACTTGTATAATATAAGTGTGGCGTAAACGCTAAAAGACACTATTATTTGCTTTCGCGTTCTGACATTTGTGTTTTTTAACACACGCCCGTGCGGCGCAAAACAAAACGAATGGGGGCATGACTACTTTGTCGCAACTCAAAAAGGTTTTGATAACCGTTCCCGACGCATTGCTTGAACAGGTTGATTCTGTTGTAAATAACGAGAAAACAAACAGAAGTGAATTTGTGCGCGAGGCTATGAAGATGTATCTTCGCGAAAAGAAAAAGCAAACACATGCCGAACAGATGAAAAAGGGTTATCAGGAAATGGCGGATATTAACTTAAATATCGCCAAGATGTGTTTTGACGCGGAGGAGTTAGACTTTGCCGCGTACGAGGAAAAACTGGCGGAGTGTGAATAGTGTGGTTGTAAAAAGAGGAGATATTTTTTACGCTGATTTAAGTCCCGTAATAGGCTCGGAGCAAGGCGGAATAAGACCTGTTTTAATTGTGCAGAACGATATCGGAAACAAGTTTTCCCCTACCGTTATAGTCGCGGCTATAACATCGCAAATTAACAAATCAAAGCTTCCTACCCATATTGAGATAGGTGCAAAGGATTTTGGCTTAGCCAAGGATTCTGTGATTTTGTTGGAGCAGGTTCGCACAATTGATAAAAAGCGTCTGCGTGAAAAAATCGGAAAACTCGATGATGAGCTTATGGAAAATGTAAACGAGGCTTTGTCAATAAGCTTCGGGACTTTAGAGGTTTAATGATTGGTCGTGCCTGTTTTGGCAAAAATTTAAAGGTTACAGCTTTTGCTGTAACCTTTTTATTTTTTTTACATAAATAAAAAGGAAAAGTGCGTTTCTTGTCGAATATGATAATAGAGATTATTTTTGGCTTGGAGGTGCAAGATGGCTCGTTTTATGCAAAGCTCTATAGATGAGGTATTAAGACGCTCGGATATTGTAGAAATCGTTTCATCTTATGTTACCTTGCGAAGAAACGGGTCTGACTTTGTCGGGCTTTGCCCCTTCCACCGTGAGAAAACCCCATCCTTTCACATAAGCTCTGATAAACAGCTTTTTTACTGTTTTGGCTGCGGAACGGGTGGCAATTTAATTGATTTTGTTATGAAAATCGAAAATCTCGATTTTGTTGACAGTATAAAGTTTTTGGCAGAGCGTTCAGGCGTAATCTTAGAAGAAGAAATTTACAGCCCCGAGGTTCAGAAAAAGCACGACTTAAGAGAGCGTATTTTAAAAATGAACACGCTTGCAGCTAAAAGGTATGTTGCAAATTTTTCTGACGAGAGCGCCAAATCTGCTCGTGAGTATGCAAAATTGCGCGGTCTTTCCCGCGATATTATAACCTCGTTCGGAATCGGCTATGCTAAAGAATCGTGGTCTGATATGACAGACTATTTAAACGAAAACGGCTTTAAAAATGATGAGATTGTCGCTGCAGGCTTAGCGGTTAAGAACGAAAAAGGCAGGGTTTATGATAAATTCAGAAACCGCCTTATGTTTCCTATAATAGATGTGCGCTCAAATGTGATTGCATTTAGCGGAAGAGCGTTAGGCGATGACGCCGCAAAATATATGAACTCTCCTGAAACCCCTGTTTTCCATAAGGGAAGCAACATTTTTGCATTAAATATTGCAAAGCAATATGGTGCAAAGGATGGTTTAATCTTGGTTGAGGGCAATATGGATGCAGTTTCTCTGCACTCGCACGGCTTTAAAAATGCCGTGGCAGGCTTGGGAACGGCACTGACAGACGGTCAGGCAGGGCTGCTTAAAAGATACAGCTCATGTATATATGTATGCTACGATAACGACGAGGCAGGTCAAAAAGCCGCCGACAAGGCGATTGATATTTTAACCTCTGCCGGTGTGAAACTTAAAGTTGTTTCATATCAGGGGGCAAAAGACCCTGACGAGTTTTTAAATTCAAAAGGCGAACTGGCATTTGCTGATGCAATTTCAAACGCCCTATCTGCCACAGAGTATAGAATACTAAACATAAGGAAAAAATATAATCTTGTCGATTCTACCGAAAAAATAGAGTTTATAAACCAGGCAGCAGAAATTTTGGCAAAAAATGAAAATGCTGTTGAGAGGGAAATTTATATTAAAAGAATTGCCCGCGAAACTGATATTTCGGCAGACTCTATTATGGCTCAGGTAAACAAGCTTATTTATAACAAAAACCGGAAGGATTATAAATCTCAGGAGCGGAAGGTGCAATCCGTTACTCCTCGGTTTGAGCATGAGCACAAAGTGCAGTCTTCTGCATCCTATAAAACTGAGCGTATGCTTTTAAATCTTATGTTTTTTAGTGTACAAGCGTTTCG
>JAZSJX010000012.1:0-29225 GCA_045534535.1 Congzhengia sp. | reverse complement strand
CGCAAAATGCCCTCTTGCGGTTCGAATCCCTACCTAACAAAAAGAAGAAGCACCCACAAAAATGGATGCTTCTTCTTGGCGCGCCCGAAGGGATTCGAACCCCTGACCCCTTGGTTCGTAGCCAAGTACTCTATCCAGCTGAGCTACGGGCGCAAAAGACTTTGAAAAAATCAGCATATACTATTATAGCACGCTCGTTTTAAAAAAGCAAGGATTTTTTTAATAATCTTAAAAAGTTTTTTAAATCCCAATTTTATATCCATTTAAATCATTTAAAATTGCTTTAAAACATATATTTCACCGAGGTGATATATTTGTTTTTAAAAATTTACTCAAAACGGAGATTCTATATTTTCTGCGGTATAATAACAGCCTTTTCACTCATATTTTCGGGGCTCTTTATGGGCGATTTGTTAAACTATGCCGCGGCGGAAAAAGGCGATGAAAAGGATTTTATAAAATGGGTTGACTTTGGTGTGTCATATAACGCACTAAACGACTGCTTAAAATACGATGTCGGAACATACGGCACTAAAAATCACACAAGCTGGCTTGACCTTCTGGCAATTTTGGCGTGTAAGAATGGCGGAAATTTTTCGTCTTACAAGCAGTCTGATTTGAAAAAGATAACTGACGAGCTGCAAAAAGGAATTCGGTTAGAGAAATTAACATCAAAATACAAAGTTTTTTCTTATTATCGCGAAGCTTATGAGGGCGTTTTGGGAGGTTTTGTGGGGGAATATGAAATTGAGCGAAATGACGAAAACGGAAATCTTATAACAGAGAAAAAATATGGTCTGAAGGCTTTTTCACCTATTGCACGAGGGTATTCTTATTCTCATTGTGATGATTTTGGAAACGCCCGCTCCTATGGATTTAAAAGAAAACACCTAGGACACGATATGATGGGAAGTGTAGGTACGCCTGTAATTGCGGTGGAGTCAGGTTATGTCGAGTGTGTTGGCTGGAACAGGTATGGCGGCTGGCGTATTGGTATAAGAAGCTTTGATAAAAAAAGATACTACTACTATGCACATCTTAGAAAAGACCACCCCTATAACGATATTTACGAGGGAAAGGTTGTAACGGCGGGTGAGGTTATAGGCTATTTGGGAATGACAGGGTACAGCACGAAAGAGAATGTAAACAACATAAATACGCCGCATCTTCACTGGGGAATGCAGCTTATTTTTGACGAGTCGCAAAAGGATGCGGTAGCTGAAATCTGGATTGATGTTTATGCCATAACACGCCTTTTAGAGCAGAACAAATCACAGGTTATAAGACGCGAGGGAGAAAAGGATTTTGAAAGGAAATTTCAGATGTATGAGCCTGGTGTTGATGTGTCGCAAAATAAGTAGTCTTAGGGGAAAATTTTAGTTGCTATTGGAAAAAGTTTGTGCTATAATGATTGTATGCTAAAACAGTATAAATTTGAGTGAATTTTGTTTTACGAAAAGACAAACCAAAGGAGAGTTCCATGGAAGAAAAAAACGAGGTTTTTGATATTCCTGAAAATGCATCATATATAGCTGACGACTACGATGTTATTGTAGTAGGCGCAGGGCATGCAGGTTGCGAGGCGGCACTTTCATCTGCAAGGCTCGGCGTTAAAACTGCGGTTTTTGCATTAAATTTAGATACAGTTGCAAATATGCCTTGTAATCCGTCAATCGGCGGAACGGCAAAAGGGCATTTAGTTCGTGAAATCGACGCTTTAGGTGGCGAGATGGGAAAGGCTGCCGACAAGACCTTTTTGCAGTCGAGAATGCTTAATCGCGGCAAAGGTCCTGCAGTTTATTCTCTTCGTGTCCAGTCGGACAGGAGAGCCTACCAGCAGCTTATGAAACACACGATTGAGCTTACCGAAAATCTTGATTTAAAGCAGGCAGAAATTACATCTGTTGAGATTAAGGACGGAAAAGTAGCAGGTGTAGTAACACAAACGGGCGCGTTTCATCCTGCAAAGTGCGTCATTATTTCATCGGGAACATATTTAAAGGGAAAAATAATAATTGGCGATATGTCGTATTCAGGCGGTCCTGACGGAACAAGGGCGGCAGAGCCTTTATCGGAATCTTTAAAAAAGCACGGCGTAAAAATTATGAGATTTAAGACGGGAACGCCTGCCCGTGTTAACAGAAGCACGGTTGACTTTTCAAAGATGGAAAGACAGGACGGCGACGAAAAAATTGTGCCGATGTCCTTTGAAACGACTGATGCCGGCAAAAACAAAGAGGCCTGCTACCTTACATACACAAACGAAAATACCCACAAAATTATTATGGACAATCTACATCGTTCTCCACTATACAGTGGAAAAATTGAGGGTGTAGGACCGAGATACTGTCCGTCCATTGAAGACAAAATCGTAAGATTTAAAGACAAGGAACGCCATCAGTTGTTTATTGAGCCTATGGGCGAAAATACTGAGGAAATGTATGTTCAGGGCTTGTCATCTTCTCTTCCCGAGGATGTGCAGATTAAAATGCTTAGAAGCATCAAGGGATTGGAAAATGTTAAAATGATGAGAACGGCTTACGCCATTGAGTACGACTGTATAGACCCCACACAGCTTAAGCTTACACTCGAATTTAAGGAAATAAGCGGTTTGTTTGGTGCAGGGCAGTTTAACGGAAGCTCAGGCTACGAAGAGGCAGCGGCACAGGGGCTTATTGCAGGAATAAACGCTGCAAGAAAGGTATTGGAAAAAAGCGAGGTTACCTTAGACCGTTCCACAAGCTATATAGGAACACTAATTGACGATTTAGTAACAAAAGGCACACACGAGCCGTACAGAATGATGACCTCAAGGTCAGAATACAGGCTTTTATTAAGACAGGATAATGCAGACGCAAGACTCACGCCGAAAGGACACGAAATCGGTCTTATTTCAGATGAAAGATACGAGGCTTTCTTAAAAAAATGGGAAAGAATAAACGGCGAAGTTGAAAGGATAAGTACAATTACCCTTCCGCCGTCTGAAAAAGTGCTTGAGTTTTTAGAAAAGTCAGGTTCAACTCCTATTTCAACGGGAGTTAAATTTACTGACCTTTTAAAACGCCCTGAGATTCATTATGAGGACCTTTTGACATTGATTGAAAAGGGCGAGGAATTAGACGATGCAGAAAAAGAAGAGGTCGAAATTTTAGTAAAATATGACGGCTACATAACGCGTCAGCAAAAACAGGTTGAGCAATTTAAAAAGTTAGAGGAGAAAAAGCTCCCTGAGGATATTGACTACGAAAAAATAGACGGCTTAAGAATTGAGGCAAGGCAAAAGCTGATAGCACAAAGACCTGTATCCATCGGTCAGGCGGGAAGGATTTCGGGCGTCAGTCCTGCGGATATTTCTGTGCTTTTAGTGTATTTAGAGCAAAACCGTTTATAAAATAAAGAAAGGCTTGGATTTAAAAATGATAAAAAGTATGACAGGCTACGGAAGATGCGAGCATATTGACGAAAACAGAAAGATTGTAATAGACATTCGCTCAGTAAACCATAGATATTGCGATGTTACGGTTAAAGTGCCGAGAGCGTATGCTTATTTAGAGGACAAGGTAAGAGAGTTTGTGTCGGGCGAAATTTCCCGTGGCAAGGTTGAGGTTTTTGTTTATATTGAAAACTACACAAATGACGACAAGGTTGTAACGCTTGACAAGATTTTAGCGGACAACTACTACAGCGTTTTAACCGAGCTTAAGGAAACCTACAGCTTAAAGCACGACATAGGCTTAAGTGATTTATCAAGGTTTTCCGATATTTTCATAACACGCCATCAGGAAGAGGATAAGGACAAGGCTTGGGAAATTGTTCTGCCTTGCTTAAAGGAAGCGGTTTCAGATTTTGTTTCTATGCGTCTTCGTGAGGGTGAGCGTTTGAAATCTAATCTTTTAGAAAGAGCAGAGCAAATCCAGATGTTGATTGCAGAGGTTGAAAAGCGTACGCCCGAAATCGTGGAAGAGTATGCTGAAAAGCTAAAGGATAGAATGTTAGAGCTACTCGGCGACTTTAAGGTTGACGAAAACCGTCTTTTAACAGAGGTTGGTATAATGGCAGACAGAGTTTGCATCGATGAAGAGCTGGTAAGACTCAAAAGCCATTTTGTAGAGCTTCAAAAAATTCTTTCGCTTTCTGAACCAATAGGAAGAAAGTTAGACTTTTTAGTTCAGGAAATTAACCGTGAAACAAACACCATTGGCTCTAAGGCGAGCGATTTTGATGTTGCCAAGAAGGTTGTTGATATAAAATCTGAGATAGAAAAACTAAGAGAGCAAATTCAGAACATTGAATAGCGGGGGGCTAAAAATGAAGCTTATAAATATAGGATTTGGAAACATTATTTCGGCAAACAGGCTTGTAGCAATCGTAAGTCCTGAGTCTGCACCGATTAAGAGAATTATTCAGGATGCAAGAGACCGAGGAATGTTAGTTGATGCAACCTATGGAAGAAGAACGCGAGCCGTAATTATTATGGATAGCGACCATATCATTTTATCTGCCGTTCAACCATCGACCGTTGCACACAGACTTGACGAAGATGCACAAATAGATGAAGCTGAGCTTTTGGAGGATGAGGACGATGAGTAAAAAACATGGCGTTTTAGCGGTTTTTTCAGGTCCGTCAGGCTCGGGCAAGGGAACAGTTTTGGCTCGTGCTATGGAAAAGGATAAAAATATTGTTATTTCAGTTTCAGTTACAACAAGAAACCCCAGAGAGGGCGAGGTTGACGGCGTTAATTACTATTTCCGCACAAAAGATGAGTTTTTAAAGATGATTTCGGAAAACGGACTAATCGAGTGGGCACAGTTTTGCGAAAACTACTACGGAACACCGCGCGAAATGGTGGAAAAATGCTTAGAAGAAGGAAAAAATGTTATATTAGAAATTGAAGTCCAGGGCGCAATGAAGGTTCGCGAAAGCTACCCTGAGGCAGTCTTGATTTTTAATCTTCCACCATCTACTAAGGTTTTAAGAGAAAGGTTAGTAGGCAGAAACACCGAGAGCCAGGAAGTTGTTGAAAAACGCTTAAAAACTGCCGAATGGGAATTATCTCAGGCAGAAAAATATGACTATGTTATCGTAAATGATGATTTAGATGCGGCAGCAGATGAGTTTTTAGCCGTTTTAAAGGCTGAAAAGTGCAAGACAAACAGAAACTCAAAGCTTTTAAAAGAATTTTGTTAATAATAAACTTATATAAAGAGAGGATTTGATTTATTATGATGCTTTATCCATCAATTGTAGACCTTTTAGAAAAGGCAGGAAGCAAGTACAGCTTAGTTATTGCAGTTTCAAAAAGAGCAAGGGAAATTTGTGAGAAAGGCGAAGATTTGGGTGAGCCTATAGATGGTGCAAGAGGTATCACAAAGGCAGCTGAAGAGGTTGCAAATGATAGCCTAAATATCATAAACTACGAGGGAAAAGACGAAATCATTGAAAAGGTTTTAAGTGCGAGCGAAGAGCTTTAAAATTGATAATATGAAAAATAATACTTTAAATATAGGAATTGTATCATTAGGCTGTGCTAAAAACCAGGTTGATACAGAGAATATGCTCGGAATTTTGGGGGAGGATGGTTTTAATATAGTAAAAGACCCGAAAAATGCTGACATAATTATTGTAAACACCTGTGCATTTATTGATGATGCAAAGCAGGAGTCTATTGATGCAATTTTAGAAATGGCTGAGTTTAAAAATGAAAAATGCAGGCTTTTGATTGTGGCGGGGTGCCTGGCAGAACGCTATAATGAAGAGATTTTTGCCGAAATTCCTGAGGTGGATGCTGTAGTTGGCACGGGCGACTATTATAAAATAGCCGAGGTTATAAAAAGTGCATTAGACGGAGAAAAGTGTGCATTATACGGACACATCGATGATGCCGTGCCTGAGAACTTGCCTAGGATTATCAGTACAGGAACTGCCAGTGCATATCTTAAAATTGCCGATGGATGCGACAACAAGTGTACTTATTGTGTTATTCCGCAAATTCGCGGAAAGTACAGAAGCAGACCCTTAGAGGATGTTTTGGCAGAAGCCAGGGTGCTATCTAAAAACGGCATTCGTGAAATTATCTTGATTGCACAGGACACAACTCGTTACGGATATGATTTATACGGCGAGGAAAAACTTTCATACCTTTTAAAAGAGCTTGCAAAAATAGAAAATATCCATTGGATCAGAGTGCATTATATGTACCCCGAGTCTGTTACCGACAGTATGATTTACGAGTTTTTAGTAAATGATAAGGTGGTAAAGTATATGGATATCCCCATTCAGCATATAAACGACAGAATTTTAAAGCTGATGGGCAGAAAAACTACCAAAAAACAAATTGTAGATTTAATAAAAAAACTTCGCAAAGAAATTCCGGGTATTACTTTAAGAACATCTTTAATTACAGGCTTTCCAACTGAAACCGAAAAAGAATTTTCAGAGCTTTTGGAATTTGTAAAAGATGTTAAGCTTGACCGCTTAGGTGCTTTTGCATATTCACAGGAGGAAAACACTGCGGCAGCAAGGCTTAAAGGTCAGATTGATGAAGAAGTAAAGCTTATGCGTCAGGAAAAAATAATGGAAGCACAGAGCGAGATTTTAGAAAAGCTTCAGGTTGAAAAAATAGGTACCGTAATTGAGGTGCTGACGGAAGGCTATGATAATGAAAATTTAATGTACTATGGAAGAAGCGCAAAAGACTCTATAGATGTTGACACAAAAGTATATTTTGCAGCAGAAGATGAGGTTATGGTGGGCGAGTTTGTAAATGTTAAGGTTTTAGATGCTGATATTTACGACTGCACAGGCGTTAAAATTGACTAAAGGGGGATATTTTTATGAACACTCCAAATAAACTTACATTGCTTAGGGTTATAATGATTCCACTATTTATGGTTTTCTTTCTTTATGACCTCGTGCCATACTCTAACATTATTGCAACTGTGATTTTTGTTCTGGCGTTTTTCACAGACTGGCTTGACGGTTATTTGGCAAGAAAAACAAATCAGGTATCAAATTTTGGCAAAATTATGGACCCGCTGGCAGACAAAGTTTTAGTTTCTGCCGCAATGCTTTGCTTTACATGGGTGGGAATGGTAAACCCATGGATTACGATTGCAATTTTAGCAAGGGAGTTTACAGTTTCAGGTATTAGAATTGCAGCAGCGGCTGAAGGAAATGTAGTTGCAGCGAGCATCTGGGGCAAGGCAAAAACTATGTGGCAGTTTGTAGCAATTACAATTGCACTTATTATTATGGAGAAAAATCTCCTTGTCGATATATGTATGTGGATAAATTTAGCACTCACATTAGTTTCAGGAATAGACTATATTGTAAAAAACAGAAAATACTTATCATATAAATAATCACATACCCTGACAAAAGTGCGGTGCAATGTCTCGGCAATTATAATGAAAACAAGATTATCACTCTTGCCTGTATTCAGGTTTTGGGTGATAATCTTTATATTAAATTAATTTACAGATAAAAAGTTGGTGATATGTTTGGGTTTGACTGAACTGTTATTGATTGCAGTAGGGCTTTCTATGGACGCCTTTGCAGTTTCTATATGTAAAGGATTGTCGGTGTCTAAGGTTACCCCGAAACACGCTTTAACGGCAGGTACATATTTTGGGGGATTTCAGGCGTTAATGCCTTTAATCGGATACCTTCTGGGGGTGCAGTTTAGATCATATATTGAAAATTTTGACCACTGGATTGCATTCGTATTGCTCTCTATAATTGGAATAAATATGCTAAAAGAAGCAAGAGAGGCGAGTGAAGAGCTTAACAATTCGTTCTCGTATTCAGCAATGCTTCCGCTTGCAGTTGCAACAAGTATTGATGCTTTAGCAGTAGGTGTAAGTTTTGCATTCTTAAAGGTAGATGTTGCACCTGCGGTTATATTTATAGGAGCGATTACATTTATATTATCTGCACTCGGTATAAAAATAGGAAATGTATTTGGTGCAAAATACAAATCAAAGGCAGAATGCTTTGGCGGAATAGTCTTGATTTTAATGGGACTTAAAATCTTACTTGAGCACTTAGGTATAATATTTTAATAGTTTTAAATAAAATAATATAAAGGCACACTAAGGAGGGTATTTACTTGAAAGAGTACTTATCAAGTATCTCGGAGGTCTTGGAAAAAGAGCAGAGTACAGAAGAAGGACTTTCGACAAAAGAAGCGGAAGAAAGATTTTTGCAGTATGGTGCAAATAAATTAAAGGAAGATAAAAAAACGCCTTTAATCGTAAAATTCTTTCAGGAACTTGCAGACCCTATGACGCTGATCTTAATTGCGGCAGCTGTTATATCGGGTGTTACGGCACTTTACGCTAATGAATCCTTTGCTGATGTAATTATCATTATGGCAGTAGTGCTGATTAACGCAGTATTAGGCGTTTTCCAGGAAAGTAAAGCAGAAAAGGCAATTGAGGCTTTAAAGGAAATCACTGCTGCAACATCTAAGGTAATTCGTGATGGAAAACAAATCACAGTTAAAAGTGAAGAATTAGTCCCGGGCGATATTATCGTTTTAGAGGCCGGAGATGCCGTTCCTGCTGATGCAAGAATAATTGAAAGTGCAAGTATGAAAATTGAGGAAGCGGCACTTACCGGAGAGTCTGTTCCCGTTGACAAGGTAACTAATGCCTTGATGTTAAATGGCGAAAAGGACATTCCATTAGGCGACAGAAAAAATATGGTCTATATGGGAAGCACAGTTGTTTATGGCAGAGGCAAAGCAGTAGTTGTAGGCACAGGTATGAACACTGAAATGGGTAAGATTGCAGATGCTTTAGCCAAGGCTAAAGAGGACGAAACACCACTTCAGCTTAAACTCAATCAGCTTAGTAAAATCTTAAGCTTTTTAGTTATTGGTATTTGTGTGTTTATCTTCGCGTTTGATATTATAAGACTTTACCCTGATGTTTCGGGCGAAATGATGCTTGATACATTTATGGTTGCAGTAAGCTTAGCCGTTGCGGCAATCCCGGAAGGGCTTGCAGCCGTAGTTACAATCGTGTTGTCAATTGGTGTAACCAATATGTCCAAGAGAAACGCTGTTATAAGAAAGCTTACGGCGGTTGAAACCTTAGGCTGCACACAGATTATTTGTTCTGATAAAACAGGAACGCTTACACAGAACAAAATGACGGTTGTGGAGCATAGTGCAGAAGATGTAAACTACCTGGTAAGAGCGATGGCGCTAGCAAGTGATGCTGAATTAGACGGCGAAAGTGCAGTAGGAGAGCCTACAGAATGTGCGCTAGTTAATGATGCGTTTAAGCTTGGATTTTCAAAGGATGACCTAAAGGCTGAGCTTCCGAGAATAGGCGAGGCACCGTTTGATTCGGGAAGAAAAATGATGAGTACAGTTCATAAAACCGCAAACGGCGAAATCGTTCAGTTTACAAAGGGTGCGCCTGACGAGGTTTTAAAACGCTGCACAAACATTTTGAAAAACGGCGAAATCGTTCCTATGACTGATGAGGACAGAGAAGAAATCATAGCATCCAATAAGGCTATGGCAGATAAAGCACTAAGAGTTTTATGTGCCGCTTTAAAAATACACGATACAGAGCCTACGGAATATACACCTGAAAGCTTAGAGCAGGAGCTTTGTTACATTGGTTTATCAGGAATGATTGACCCTGTTCGTCCTGAGGTTAAAGCTGCTATTGATGAGTGTAAGAGTGCAGGTATCCGTGCTATTATGATAACGGGCGACCATAAGGATACAGCGGCTGCAATCGCAAAACAGCTTGGAATTTTAGCAGAGGACGGCGTTGCCATAACGGGTGCAGAGCTTAATGAAATGACAGACGAAGAGCTTTTGGAAAACATTGAAAAGTATTCAGTTTATGCCCGTGTTCAGCCTGAACATAAAGTAAGGATTGTAACCGCATGGAAAGCCAAGGGTATGGTTACCGCAATGACAGGTGATGGCGTAAATGACGCACCATCTATCAAAAATGCTGATATTGGCGTTGGTATGGGCATAACGGGTACTGATGTTACAAAAAATGTTGCCGATATGGTTTTGGCAGATGACAACTTCGCAACGATTATTTCGGCAGAAAAAGAGGGCAGGAGAATTTACGACAACATAAGAAAAGCAATTCAGTTCCTGCTTGCTTCAAACTTACCCGAGGTGTTGTCAGTATTCTTTGCAACGCTTTTAGGCTTTACAATTTTAAAGCCTGTTCATCTTTTATGGATTAACCTGATAACAGACTGTTTCCCTGCGTTAGCCTTAGGAACAGAACAAGGTGAGGCAGACATAATGAAGCGCAAGCCTCGTGATGCAAAGGACGGTATTTTCGCAGGCGGTATGGGTGTAGATGTTGCAGTTCAAGGTGTGGTTGTTACAATTTTAACGCTTGCAGCATACTTTATAGGTCATTTTATAGAGTCTGGCAGATGGGAATTTGTAGATAGTTCTGATGGTATGACGATGGCATTTTTAACACTTTCAATGGTTGAAATTTTCCACTCATTTAATATGCGTTCAAGAAGAAAATCAATCTTTAAGTTAGGTAACAGAAATAAGTTTTTGTGGGGTGCTATGATTTTATCATTCCTACTCACAATTGCAGTAATCTATGTTCCGTTCCTACAGAACGCTTTTGGATTTGAACACATTTCATTGTTCGAGTATGCAATTGCAATGCTGTTGGCATTATCAATCATACCGATTATGGAATTCATAAAGTGGATACAAAGAAAAGCAGAAAAATAAAGACAATAAAAAAGCGGAATTCGTATTATACGAATTCCGCTTTTTACTTTATAAATTATACATTCAAATGCTTTCTTACTGATATAAAGCTTCCTATTCCGCCTAATGCCGCACCTAAACCAAATGACGACCAAAGCACTAAGGAGAGAATTTCTGATGTCGGTTTTAATGTAAGGAACATAATGTTTATGCTTTCGACTATTCCTACAAAGAAGTTGTAGCACAAAAGCACCAATCCAACTGCGATAACCGAACCAATAATTCCAATGATGATACCCTCTATTATAAAAGGCCATCTTATAAACCAATCAGTTGCACCAACAAACTTCATAATATTGATTTCCTTACGCCTTGTGTAAACTGTAAGTCTGATTGTGTTTGAAATAATAAATATTGAAACAACTGCCAAGGCTAAAATAATCCAGATGCTGAAGTTTTTGATATAGGTTGCAATCTTTATGAGTTTGCCTATTGCTTCTTCGTTTTGAATAACCTTTGAAACGCCATCAATATCTTCGATTTTATCTACAGCATCTGCGGTTTTTGTCAGATCAGAAAGAGTAACCATATACCAGTCTCTTAAGGGGTTATCTTCGTTGTATCTGTCCAAAAGCTCGGCGTTATCTCCGAATCTGGTTTTTAAATCTTCAAATCTGTCTCCTTTAGATGAGAGCAGAGCAGAGTTTACATTATCTATCTTTTTTATTTGGCGTCCTATTGATATGATACCCTCGGTAGTTGTCATTTCATCCATAACAACTATTATTTCGTAGCTGTCTTGAAGCTTGTCCGCCATAATATTTAAGTTTAATGATAAAACTAAGAATACGCCTAATACCAGAAGACTTGCCATAACTGTAAATACGGACACAAGCGTCATCCAGGTATTTGAAAAAATATTTTTAAATGCTTCTGTTATAAAATATCTGAATCCTCTAATCCTCACTTCCGTATTCACCTCTTGTTTCATCGCGGGCAATTTTTCCGTCCTCAATAGCAATAACACGCTTTTTCATTTTGTCAACTATATCTTTTGCGTGAGTTGCCATAATAACGGTGGTTCCTCGCTTATTTATATCCTCTAAAAGCTCCATAATCTCTAAGGCTGCCTTAGGATTTAAGTTTCCTGTAGGTTCATCCGCAATTAAAAATGCGGGGTTGTTGACTAATGCACGGGCAAGCGCCACTCTTTGTTGTTCGCCACCTGAAAGCTGTTTAGGATAGGATTTAGCCTTGTGAGATAAACCAACCAGGCTTAAAACATTAGGAACCTGTTTTCTTATCTCTTTTCTGCTTGCGCCTATTATTTCCATAGCAAAGGCAACATTTTCAAAAACGGTTTTATTAGAAAGAAGTCTGAAATCCTGAAAAACAACGCCCATAGAACGGCGAAGATACGGAATTTCACGGCGTTTGAGCTTTGCGACATCGGCGTTATTTATGATAACCTCGCCGCTTGTTGCAATTTCCTCATGCATTAAAAGTTTTATCAAGGTAGATTTTCCCGAACCTGACGGACCAACTATAAAGACAAACTCGCCTCTTTCAATAAAGAAGCTTATGTCGTCTAAAGCGGTAGAGCCGTTTGGGTAAACCTTAGACACATTACTCAGTAAAATCAATTTTCATCCGAGCCTTTCTGCTCACAAAATACTTTTGCGCCTTAACAGTGAGCCTCTTAAGGCAACCATAGTTAGAACTTTGACGGGTTAGATGTCAAGTACTTGCTTACCAATATAGCAACCTTAAACACAACTGCATCATCAAATTTTCTTAAATCAAGACCTGTTAAACGCTCAATTTTGTCAAGACGATATACAAGCGTGTTTCTGTGAACAAAGAGCTGTCTTGATGCCTCGCTGACATTTAAGTTGTTTTCAAAGAACTTGTCGATGGTTAAGAGCGTTTCGTCATCTAAAACCTCTAAGCCGTCCTTTTTAAAGATTTCATCTAAGAAAAGCTCGCAGAGCTTACTTGGAAGCTGATAAATAAGACGACCTATTCCAAGCTCATCGTAGCTTAGGATATATTTTGAACTGTCAAACACTCTTCCTATGTCGATAGCCAGGCGTGCCTCAGAATATGAACGCGAAATATCGTTTATAGTGTCAGCCTGTCTTCCCATACCGATATAAACTGTAAGCATAAGCTCTGAGTTTATTGTTCCTACAATGCTTGCAGCAATGTTTTTAGCAAAATCATTTGGTGCATCCTCGGGGATGGATTTAATCAAAACAATATTTTTGTTATCAATATTTATAATAAAATCTTCTTCAGGGAACATATTCTTCATAAGCTGAACAACACCGTTTTCGTTGCCTGGTATCTGCACAATGAAAACTACTCTTGAAGCGTCGGCATCAATCTGAAGCTCGCCTGAGCGCAGAAAAATATCGCCTGGGAGAACATTACCTAACAGTACATTTTTCAAATAGCTTACTTTATCGTACTTGTCAGCACAGTGAATGTGCAGATTGGAAATAGCGATAGAAAGCATAGTGCAAAGCTTTTGCTCTTCAATATCAGTTCCCTTAACATAAACAATATACTCAACAATGTTTTTTGTGCCTATTCCTACGCAGGAGTATCCGTTACAAATAAACGGCTTTCCGTTGGCTTGAGCAGCAGACACTATTGAAAAGGTATCAGTATCATTTGCCGGTTCGCCCACATAAGAAACAAGAATCGGGGTGTTGTTTATTACACCCATAGATTTATGCATCACACCACTCATCTGGTCTAAAACGGGCTGAAATATTTCGCTCAGCATAAAAATCGCTCCTTTATTAAAAGATTATAAAACACCTATTCTCTTATATCATACTAAATTTTTAATAAATTTGCAATGTTTTTTTGCGAATTTAACCGAAATTTAATCTTTTTTGGGTGTTTTTTTGTAAAATAACGAGAAAACTCCTGTTTTTTTAAAAAAATACGAAAAAGATATTGCATATTTATTCAAAATAGTGTATAATTATAAAAAACTCTTTGGAGGTCTTTTTCGTGAATATAAATGAAATCAAACAACTTGATAAAAATTTTTATATGAATACATTTGGAGAAAGAATACCTGTTTGCTTTAAAAAGGGAGATGGAATAAAGCTCTATGACACAGAGGGAAATGTATATTTTGACTTTTTGGCAGGCATTGCAGTAAACTCTGTTGGCCATGGCCACCCTGTTTTAAAGGATGCCCTCATTTCGCAAATAGAAAGCGTTATTCATACATCCAATTATTATTATATTGAGAGTCAGTCGCGTTTAGCAGAAAAAATTTGCAATAGAAGCTGTGCAAACAAGGTGTTTTTTGCAAACTCAGGTGCAGAGGCAAATGAGGGAGCGTTAAAGCTTGCAAGGATATATCACTACAAAAAAGGAAACATCGAAAAGAATGAAATTATAACACTTAAAAATTCGTTTCACGGAAGAACGCTTGCTACCGTTGCTGCGACAGGACAGGAAAAGTTTAGTGCACCGTACCATCCTTTAATGGAAAAATTTACTTATGTTACGATAAATGATATAGAAGAGTTTAAAAATGCGGTAAGCGACAAAACCTGTGCCGTTATGATGGAGGTTATCCAGGGCGAAAGCGGCGTGCATGAAGTTTTTAAAAGCTACATAAAAGAAGTTTATGAAATATGTAAGCAAAACGATATAATTTTTATAATTGACGAAGTGCAGACGGGTATGGGAAGAACAGGAAAGCTTTTCGCTTACGAGCATTTTGGTGTAGAGCCTGATATTTTTACTTTAGCTAAAGCATTGGGCGGAGGAGTGCCCATTGGTGCGGTTTGTGCAAAGGATTTTGTAGCTGACTCGTTTGCACCAGGCGACCACGGTTCTACCTTTGGAGGAAATCCACTCGCCTGCTCAGCAGGGCTTGCAGTTTTTGAGATTTTTGAAAAAGAAGAGTTGGTACGCAAAAGCTTTGATAACGGAGCGTACTTTAAAGAAAAATTAGAGGAGCTTTCAAGAAAATATCCACTGATTAAAGAAGTAAGAGGCAAGGGCTTAATGATTGGCGTAGAGTTTAAAGAAGCTATCGCAGGAAAAATAAAACACGACTTATTCGATAAAAAATATTTAAGCGGTGCGACTTCAGATACTTTAAGAATACTGCCGCCGCTTACAGTTACCAAGGAAGAAATTGACGGATTTTTAAAGGCATTTGAAGAAGTAATTAAGGAGAATTAAGAATGAAACATTTATTGACGCTGCATGATTGGTCTGCAGAATATATTAAAGATACATTAGATTTAGCTGACAAATTAAAATATGAGCAAAAAAACGGAATTAAACACCATATTTTAGAGGGTAAAACCTTGGGTATGATTTTCACAAAATCATCTACAAGAACGAGGGTTTCATTTGAGGTTGGTATGTATCAGCTGGGAGGTCAGGCTCTCTTTTTAAGCTCTAACGACATTCAGTTGGGAAGAGGAGAAACGATATACGACACCGCAAATGTGTTGTCGAGGTTTTTAGATGGAATTATGATAAGAACATTTAAGCAGGAAGATGTAGAAGACCTGGCAAAGTACGGCACAATTCCGATTATAAACGGGCTTACGGATTTAGTTCATCCCTGCCAGATTCTAGCGGATTTTCAGACCATAAGAGAGAAAAAGGGCGGAAAACTTCGTGGCTTAAAGCTTGCATATATTGGCGATGGAAACAATATGGCACATTCCTACCTTTACGGCGGTGCAAAAATGGGTATGGAGGTTTTAATTGCAACACCAAAAGAGTATATGTGCGATGAAACTGTAGTTAAAAATGCTATGGAAGATGCAAAAGAAACGGGCGCTAAAATTGTAATTACAAATGACCCGAAAGAAGCCATAAAAAATGCAGATGTGGTATGCACAGACACCTGGGTTAGTATGGGACAGGAAAGCGAAAAGGAAGAAAAAATTAAAGTATTTTCTGATTATCAGGTAAATAAAGAGCTGTTCTCTTTAGCTGATAAAGAGGCAATATTTATGCACTGTTTACCTGCTTATCGCGGATATGAAGTAACGGAAGATGTAATTGACGGAAAGCAGTCGGTAATATTTGATGAAGCAGAAAATCGCCTGCACGCTCAAAAAGCTGTAATGGCAAGGCTTTTAGGAAATTTATAATTTGAGGAGATAACTATGTTTGAGGTAAGAAGGGCAACAATAGATGATGTTGACAGCATCCAAAAAATCACGCAGGATGCTTTTAAAAAGTACATAAAAATGGCAGGGATTACTGACACCCCTGCTTTAAACGAAACACGCGAACAGATAATTGACGATATAAAAAACAAAATCGTTTATGTTGCATTTATTAAAGATAAGGTCGTAGGAAGTATGCGAATTGAGCTTTTAGACAATGAAACTGCATACTTTTCACGCTTTGGCGTAAACACCGATTTTCAGAATTTGGGAGTCGGAAAATCAATGATGAATTCGCTTGATATGGAGCTTTCAGAGCTTAATGTAAAACGGGTTATGCTTCACACGGCATCAAAAGCCACACCGCTTGTCCGTTTTTATTACAACCGTGGATTTTACATTGACTCTACAACTAAAGATAAAGGGTATATAAGAGCTTTAATGATTAAGGATCTTGCCTAAGAGGTGTAGTCCTCTAGTATTGCGGCAAGAGCTTCCTTGGAATTTAAAATTATGCCATCGCTTAGTAGTTTTTTGTCCTCATCCATTAGCGAAACAAGGGGAATTTCTAAGTCCTTTTGGTATATTTTTTCACCATTTTTTGTTAACAGATAAAGCTTTACATTGCCGTTTTCGGAAATTACTAAATAATCATCAGCATTTTCTTCGATTATTTCGGCACTTGATGTAGGTGTAAAATCTTCATTCTCTGTTTCATAAAAATCAATATTTTCATTTTCCCAGACCTCAGTTGTATTTTCTGAGGTTTCTTTTTTTTGGTTCTGAGGATCTCCGTTTTTAACAAAGCTAAAGCCGAAAAGGGTGAATAAGCACATGGCTGCAAAAATTGCAAAAGCAATAAAAAACAGCTTCACCAGATGTTTTAAATTTAGTTCGTTTGTATTTTTACTCATATTCATTCCTCGCTTTTTCTTATTTTTTCACAAAATAACAGTTTTATACCTCAAGCTATATTTTACACCAAAGTAACCTTGCTTTAACAGTTTTGTAATAAGTTTGGGGTACAATAAAATTGATAAAGTATATAAAAGACCAAAACTGACAAAGAGGTGGTTTAATTGGCAAGAGATACATATAACAAGGGTGCTCAAAAGCCCCCTGTAAAAAAGAAGAAAAAGAAAAAAGGCAGAAGAGTATTCGCGAAGATTTTTGTAATACTTATAGTTGTTTTTGCTTTGATAGTGTCAATCGTTGCTGGTGCTTATGTCGGCTTTATTGACAACAGTATGGACTTGATTGCCGAGGAGTACAACTTAGATTTTACATCAATAATATATTATGTTGATGAGAAAACTAATCAGCCTGTTGAGGTTGATAGAATTCACAGAGCCGAAAATCGTGAGTGGGTTGATATAGAAAATGTTCCCGAAAATCTGACGAATGCATTTATTGCGATTGAGGACGAGCGCTTCCGTGACCACAAGGGAGTGGATTTAAAGCGTACATTTGGTGCGTTTATTCAGTATATGATGGGCAGGGATTCCTACGGCGGCTCCACCATAACTCAGCAGCTTGTAAAAAACATTACGGGTGATAATGATAAGTCCCCGATAAGAAAAATTCATGAGATAATCCGTGCAATTAACCTTGAAAAGAAAATGAGCAAGGACCAGATTATCGAAATGTATATAAACACAATTTATTTTGGTGGCGGTTGCCACGGTGTTCAGACTGCGGCCAACTACTATTTCAGCAAGAGTGTTGACAAATTAAGCTTAGAAGAATGTGCATCCTTAGCAGGAATAGTAAAAGCTCCCACAACATATAATCCTGCCACAAATTATGAAAATAACAATGAAAGAAAAGATGTTATTTTAACAAAGATGGCAGAGCTTGGCTTTGTTTCGCAGGAAGAGAGCGACAAGGCAAAGGCAAGAAAGCTTACTTTAAAGCTTGGCAAGAAAAAGACAGCAAACGCTGATGTAAAAAGCTATTTTGTAGATGCTGTTGTTGATGATGTGATACACGACCTTATGGAAAAAGAAAACTTAACCGAGGGAGAGGCAACAAACAGGCTCTACACAGGTGGTTTTAAAATCTATTCAACGATGGACCCGAAGGTGCAAAACGCAATAGATAAGGTCTATGAAAACACAGGCAATTTCCCCGGTGGTGCGGGTAACAAAGCACAGTCTGCGATGGTAGTTATTGACCCGTACACAGGGCACATAAAGGGTTTGGCGGGCGGAATTGGTGTAAAAGATACACCTCGCGGATTTAACCGCGCAACTAATGCGTATCGTCAGCCGGGTTCATCAATTAAGCCTTTGGCGGTTTATGGGCCTGCTATTGAGTATAATGTTATTACCCCTGCAACAATAATCAACGATTCGCCCCTTAAAATAGGCGAGTGGCAGCCTAAAAACTCTGGCGGCGGAAATAAGGGCAAAATGACTGCAAGAAGATTTTTGGAAATGTCGCAAAACATTCCTGCGGTTAAGATTATGCGTGAATTAACCGTTGATAAGTCCTTTGATTTTATGACCAAAAGGCTCGGATTCACAACGCTTGTTGCAGGCGAAACAAGGGACGGAAAGCTTTTAAGTGATAAATCCTTGTCTATGGCACTAGGCGGCGTAACAGATGGTGTAACTGTTGAGGAAATGACGGCGGCTTATGCGACCTTTGTAAACTCAGGACAGTATAATGAGCCTGTAACCTACACAAAGGTTATTGATGCAAACGGCAAGATTATTTTAGAAAACAAAGTTAAAAATAAGCGTGCAATGAGCGAAGAAACAGCATTTATTATGCAGAATATGTTAACAGGCGTAATAAAAAGCGGTACAGGTACAAGTGCATCCCTGGGCAACATATATGCAGGCGGAAAGACGGGTACAACAAACTCTAATAAAGACCGCTGGTTTATGGGCTTTACACCAAATTATGTCGGCGGTGTATGGATGGGTTATGACACACCAAAGTCTATGAGTGGTGCAAACCTTTGTACAAGGGTATGGAAGAGCGTTATGCTTGAAATTCATAAGGATGAAACAATAAAAACAATAAAAGTACCTGACGGAGTTGTAAAAAGAACAGTTTGTCAGCTAAGCGGAAGGGTTGCGTCGGATATTTGTTCTACAACAAGGGTTGATTACTTTAAAGAAGGAACCCAGCCTATGAAATACTGTTCATCGCACGAAGGATTTGGAATTGCAACAAGTGAAGAATCTTCGTCGCCATCGGCAACGGCATCCGGAAGTCCCGAGGCAGGCGAGGAGCTTACTGAAAATAATACCTCTTCGGAAACCTCGGCACCAAACAATGAGGCTACACCTGACGATACTTCATCAGAGAGTGGAGAAATGGGCGATACCTGGTACGGCGAATGATAAAAATGGTCTGTAGCTAAAAGCTACAGACCATTATAGATATAAAAAGGTATTAAATTTTAAGACAGGCATATACTTTAAATGACTTAATTTATGGAGGCATGTATGGATTATAAAGAGAAATATAACTATTGGTTACAAGCGGATACAGTTGATGAGGAAACTAAAAAAGAGCTTCGTGCAATAGAAAATGATGATAATGAAATTAAAGAGCGTTTTTATAGCGATTTAGAGTTCGGTACGGCGGGACTTCGCGGTATTTTAGGTGCAGGAACAGGCAGAATGAACATTTACACAGTAAGAAAAGCAACACAAGGTCTTGCAAGCTATATAGCAGAACAGGGAAAGGATGCTATGGCACGAGGCGTTGTTATATCTTACGACAGTCGTCATTTTTCGCCTGAATTTGCTATGGAAAGTGCGTGTGTTTTAGCTGCAAATGGCATAAAATCTTATGTTTTTGACAAATTACATCCAGTTCCCGTTTTGTCGTTTTCTGTAAGAGAATTAAACTGCTTTTCGGGAATCATGATAACCGCATCTCACAATCCTGCTCAGTATAACGGCTACAAGGTGTACGGCGAAGACGGTGCACAGATGAATGTTGAAAATTCAAACAAGGTATTGGAATTTATAAACAGTATAGATATTTTTGAAGATGTTAAGGTAATGGATAAAGAGGATGCAAAAGGTCAAGGCTTAATTGAAATCGTCGGTGATGATTTGAGAGCAAAATATATTGACAATGTGCTTTTGTGTCGTAAAAATCCGGATGTTTCAGAAGATACCGCAAAGGAAATTAAAATTGTTTATACTCCTTTTCACGGTTCAGGCTTAATTCCTGTAAGGGAAGTATTAGAAAAGGCAGGCTATAAGAATTTGTATGTGGTGGAGGAGCAGGCAATGCCCGACCCCGACTTTTCTACAGTAAAATCGCCTAACCCTGAGGACAAGGAGGGTTTTGAGCTTGCTATAAAATATGCTGAAAAAATTGGTGCTGATGTGATATTAGGAACTGACCCCGATGCTGACAGAATTGGCGTTTTAGTAAAGGAAAAAGATGGCTCATACCGTGTGATGACAGGAAACCAGATGGGTGTGTTGCTTTCTGAATACATTCTTTCTTCTGCTAAGGAAAAGGGAGAGCTTAAGGCAGATGACTATATCGTAAAAACTATAGTTACAACCGATTTAACCAAGAAAATTGCAGATAACTATGGCGTTAAAATGTTTGATGTTTACACAGGCTTTAAGTTTATTGCTGAGGTTATAAAGAACCATGAGGGAACTGACAGCAAATACTACTTTGGGTTTGAAGAAAGCTACGGATGTCTGCCCGGAGCGTACGCGCGCGACAAAGACGCAGTTGCTGCAACGCTTTTGGTCTGTGAGCTTGTTGCAAAGCTAAAAAGAGAAGGAAGAAACTTAGCGGACGCTTTAAATAACATATACGAAAAGTATGGAAACTGCATAGAGCGTACAGTTTCTGTGTATATGAGCGGATTAGACGGAATGGAAAAAATGGCGGCTCTGATGAAAAAAGTCGAAGATAATCCGTTTACCGAAATTGGCGATACAAAAATCAGGGCGTTCAGAAATTATAATAAAGACTTCAGATTAGACTATGAAACAGGAAAAAAAGAGCCGATTGGCTATGAACCGTCAAATGTTTTATATTTTGAGCTTTCAGGCGGTGGATTTTTCGTAATAAGACCATCAGGAACAGAGCCAAAAATTAAGTTTTATTATTCTATTCCCTGCACAACACAGGAAGAGGGAAATAAAAAAATCGATATGCTAGATAAAACGGTAAAAGAAATACTATTATAAAAAAAAGTCTGTAGCACTCGCTACAGACTTTTTTTTATTATATGCTTAAAAAGAAAATGTCAGCAAATATCTTTTGTTTGTGCGTTTACAAAATCAATCAATTGCTCTGTCAAAAGCAGCAGCTGACATCCGCGAACACCTGCACTGACAGTGATTTTTTCGTGCTTTAAAACCGACTCATCAAAAAATGTGGGGAATTGTTTTTTCATTCCAATGGGTGAGCAACCGCCTCTTATATAGCCTGTAAGCGGTAAAAGCTCTTTTACAGCGATAAGCTCAACTCTTTTGTTATTTGTAGCTGCTGCCGCTTTTTTCAGATCAATTTCACAGTCTACAGGGATGCAAAAAACAACATATCCCGTTTTGTCTCCCTTTGCGACCAAGGTTTTAAAAACCATATCGTAGGGAAGTCCTACCTCGTCTGCAATGTGAGTACCTGTTAAATTGCTTTCGTCGACTGTATATTCGAGCGTTTCAAAAGGAATTTTTGCTCTGTCTAACATTCTCATTGCGTTTGTTTTAACGGGCTTTGCCATTAGTTTACCCCTCCTAAAATAACGCCTTTTTCTATCGTGTTACCCTTTATATACTCTGAAACGGGCATTTTTTTCTTGCCCTCAAACTGAACATCAGAAATTAAAATGCAACCATCTACACACTTAACTAAAATTCCGTCCTTTGAAACATCTAAAATCTCACCGATTTTTCCATTCTGGTCGTTTGCCATTTTTGCACATATAACCTTAAACTTTATGCCGTTGTAATATGTGTATGCGTTAGGATATGAGTTTAGTGCACGGATTAAATTATATACATCCTTAGTTGGTTTTGAAAAGTCTAAAAGCCCCGTTGTTTTATCAATCATAGGAGCATAGGAGGACAAGCTGTCATCCTGTTTTTTTGGAACAAGTGTTCCGTTTTCCAATTTTTCTAAGGTTTCTAAAATCGCTTTGCTTCCTGCAACAGACAATTTATCGTGAAGAGTTTCGCCTGTATCCTCTATATCAATTAAAACCTCTTCCTTAACTAGCATATCGCCTGTGTCAAGACCTACATCCATCTGCATAGTCGTAACACCGGTTACAGTTTCGCCATTTATTATAGAATACTGAATTGGTGCAGCCCCTCGAAGCTTGGGAAGAAGAGATGCGTGAATGTTAATGCATCCGTATCTGGGGATTTCCAAAATCCTTTTAGGAAGAATTTTGCCGTACGCCGCAACTATAAAAAGGTCAGCGTTTTCTTCTTTTAATCTGTCGTACACCTCATCAGATTTCATTGTATCAGGTTGGTATACGGGAATGTTTTCTTCTAAAGCACAGACCTTAACTTCGGGCGGCATCATTTTATGACCCCGACCCTTTGGTTTGTCGGGCTGTGTTACGACCAAAGAAACCTCATAACCTTTTTCAATTATCGCACGAAGCGGTGAAACTGCAAAATCAGGCGTTCCCATATAAACTATTTTCATAACCTTGCACCACCCTTAGTTTGTTACTTCTGCAATCATTTTGTCAATGTAGAGTGTTCCGTTTAAATGGTCGATTTCATGGCAGAATGCAGTTGCCAAAAATCCCTCTGCTTCAACTGTAAATTCCTCGCCGCGTCTGTTAAGACCTTTAACATGGACTTTTTCAGGGCGTGAAACTGTACCCGAGCGACCCGGAACAGACAAACATCCCTCTGCGTTTATCTGCTCGCCCTTTTTATAGACAATAACAGGGTTTATCATTTCAATTAACCCCTCGCCAATATCAATTACTATAACACGGCGCAAAACTCCTACCTGCGGTGCGGCAAGTCCTGCACCATTTTGCTCGTATAAGGTATCTTTCATATCGTCTAAGAGAGTTAGTATGCGAGAGTCAATTTCTGTAACCTCTCGTGATTTCTTTCTTAAAAATTCATTGTCTTCCGGAATTGTAAGTACTTGTCTTATAGCCATTTTTATCCTCCTGTTAAATAGAACCATAGGGGTTATTTTCTATAACCATATTTATATTATGTGCATCTTTCGATGAAATGTGAAAATTTCTAAGCCTTGCAAAAATATTGTAGGCCCTGCTTGTAAGCTTTAATTTTACCCATATTCTTTGACGGTATCTTCCATTTATTCTTAAAACGGAAGAGTCGCAAGGACCTAAAATTTCATACTCGCCTTTATAATCCTTTTGCATAACAGTATCCAGGGCACGGGCAATTTTCTTTGCATAATTTTTAAGACCGTTTTCGAAAGGCGCAGTAAGCAGAACTGAAACAATATCGCAAAACGGCGGATAGTTAAGCTCACGCCTTATTGCGATTTCACTTTCGTAAAAAGATATATAATCGTGGTTTTTTGCCATGTTTATAACATCATTTTCGGGCATATAAGTCTGTATTACGGCACGACCTTTTTTCTCGCCCCTGCCTGCACGACCGCAAACCTGAGTTATTAAATCGAAGGTGCGTTCGTTGGCGCGAAAGTCATCAATATATAGATTTTGGTCAGCCGCCAAAACGCCGACTAATGTTACATTCGGAAAATCAAGTCCCTTTGCAACCATCTGAGTACCGAGCAAAATGTCGGTTTTTTCATTGTCAAACTTATCTAAAAGTGCTTTGTGAGACGATTTTGCACTTACCGTATCAATATCCATTCTGATAACCGACATATCAGGGAAAAGAGTGGACAGCTCTTCTTCGATTTTTTGAGTGCCTGTGCCGAATTCTTTAATGAACCTGCTTTCGCATTCAGGACAAATATCAGGCTTTTTAATGGTGTAGCCACAGTAGTGGCAGGTAAGTGAACCACGATTTTTGTGATATGTAAGTGATATATCACAGTTTTTACATTTTATCACAAAACCGCAATTTCTACAAGATACAAATGACGAAAAACCGCGTCTGTTCAAAAATAAAATAGACTGTTCTTTTGCATCCTTGTTCTTCTTAAGTTCACGGGAAAGTGGAGCGCCAACAGATGTTCGGTTTCCCTCTTTTAGTTCATTGCGCATATCGGAAATTAAAACCTCGGGCATTTCGTTTGCATTTGGTCTGTATGTCAATGATATTAACTTCCATTCGCCCGTCCTTGCTTTGTAAAAGCTTTCAACAGATGGTGTAGCAGACGCCAAAATCAGTGTAGCGTTATGGTATTTGGCACGAAAATCTGCAACCTCACGCGCGTGATATGTCGGGGCGTTTTCTGCCTTGTAGCTCGTTTCGTGCTCTTCGTCAATTACAATTATGCCAATATTTTTAAGCGGAGCAAAAATTGCGGAACGAGCACCGACAACAACCTTAGCTTCGCCTGATTTTATACGCTTGTACTCATCTGCACGCTCGCCTATAGACAGTGCTGAGTGAAGTACTGCAATCTGCTTTCCAAAGCGAGCAACAAAGCGTTCTACCATCTGCGGAGTAAGTGAAATTTCAGGGACTAAAACTATTGCGGTTTTGTCTGCTTTAAGTGCTTTTTCAATGCAGTTTAAAAAAACCTCAGTTTTTCCGCTACCTGTTACACCGTGAAGCAAAAAGGTTTCATTTTTGTTGTTATCAATTGCATTTTTGATCTCAGAAACTGCATTTTTTTGCTCGTCAGTTAAGGTTTTAGGAGTTGCCTTTTTAATGCTGTCGTAGTCTATGGGGAGTCTTAAAACCTCAACATTTTCCTCTCGGATTAAGCCCTTTTCTTTTAACGCCTTTATCGCCTGATAGCCTGCTCCCGTTATAAAGGTTATATCGGCATCTGACACAAAATCATTCTGTATTAAAAGCTCTAAAATGCTTGCCTGCTTTGGTGCTTTATCACGCATTTTTTCTAAAGCGTCGTACGCTTCGTCGTATGGAATATTTAAAACAGAACCACGGATAATTTTGTCATTTACTTTATTTTTCCTCACAGAGCCGGGTGGCAGAATAGTTTTTATTGCACTTATATAAGAACAGAAATATTTTTCCTTTATAAAACTGCACACATCTAGCATTTCTTCATCAAAAAGCGGAGAGGGTGATGCAGAAAGTATCTCTTTGATTTCACCGTCAAAATCCGTTTGGTCAGAAAGTGAAATAACAAAGCCGTCCAAAGCCTTGTTGCCTTTGCCAAATGGCACGGTTACGCTACTTCCTAAAGCAATTTTCCCAACCATACTGTCAGGAATGCGGTAGTGAAAAATTCTGTCAATATTTAAAGCAAGTCTGTTTATAATTACGCCCGCAAAATTGCCTGTTTGCATTATTCTTCACCACTTTCCGTCTTTAAATTTCTGATTGCACTGTCAATATCGTCAAAGCCATAGCCACGGGATGCTAAATAGCGTTTAACCTTCATTATGTTTTTTATATCAAAATCACCATTTAGCTTTTTTTGAGCTAAAATCAAAAGATTGTCTTTTTCTGTTTCAGTTTCATTTAAATTTTCCAATGCCATTTGCACGATATGTGAAGGAATACCTTTTTCAATCATTTTATACTTGATTTTTCTTTTTCCGTATTTTTTTATATTCAAGCAATCGGAGGCATACCGATTAGCGTAAATCTCATCGTTAATATAGTTATACTCTTTTAAAAATTCAATTACCCTTTGTGAAACCTCTTCATCTCCTGTGTGTGATATGAGCTTGTCTGCCATTGCTTTTTCAGTATAAGCGCGTGCAGATAAAAGACGCAGAGAATAATTCTTTGCATCCTCAAAAAGTACAGTTTCGCGGATTGATTTAAGCTCATCTTCTGAGATTTCATCGTTTTCTTTAAGTTTTAGCTTAAAAAGACTGAAGCTATCTATCCCGAAGGCGAACCTGTCATCTAAAAAAACTGACATTCTGTTTTTGTGTTTTTTTTGTTCTTCAATCTTAGTAATTTTCATAACTGCCTCAAATGAGATAAAAGCAGGAACACGATTTTGCGTTCCTGCTTAAATTTTAAATATTATTCTTCTGTTTTATCACAGTAAACGCCTAACGGATAGTAAGGCAGCATATTTTCCTGAAGCCATTTGATTGCCTCGGATGGAGATAATCCCCAGTTTGTAGGACAAGTTGAAACAACTTCAACCAAAGAAAAGCCCTTTCCTGCAATCTGTGTTTCGAAAGCCTTTTTAATAGCCTTCTTAGCACGATTTACATTTTTAACACAGTCAACTGATACACGCTCGATGTATGCTGCACCCGAAGTCGTTGAAAGCATTTCGCTGACTCTTAAAGGATGTCCCTGTGTTTTTGTATCTCTTCCGTAAGGAGAGGTCTGTGTTACCTGACCGGGAAGCGTGGTAGGAGCCATCTGTCCGCCTGTCATACCATAAATTGCATTGTTTATAAAAATAATGGTTATATTTTCGCCACGAGCTGCTGCGTGAACTGTTTCGGCAGTACCGATAGCGGCTAAGTCGCCGTCGCCCTGATATGTGAAAACAACCTTGTCAGGATGAACTCTCTTAATACCTGTTGCAACTGCGGGAGCTCTGCCGTGGGCAGCTTCCTGCATATCGCAGTTAAAATAATCATAAGCAAAAACTGCACAGCCAACCGGTGCAACACCGATTGTTTTTCCCTCAATTCCCAACTCGTCTAAAACCTCTGCAACTAATCTGTGTACAATACCGTGTGTACAACCGGGGCAGTAGTGAAGGGGCACATCACAAAGTGCGTGTGGTCTTTTAAATACCTGTTCCATTATTTATCACCCCCGATAATTTTTTTAACCTCATCAATAATTTCATTAGGATAAGGAATATTTCCGCCTGTTCTTCCAAAGAAATGAACAGGAAGAGCGCCGTTTACAGCAAGACGAACATCCTCTACCATCTGACCCATACTCATTTCAACAGTTAAAATGGTTTTTGCATTCTTTGTGTGTTTTTTGTATGCATCATACGGGAACGGCCATAATGTGATAGGACGGATTAAACCGGCCTTTATGCCCTGATTTCTTAATTCATCAACTGCATTTTTGCAAATACGGGCAGTTGAACCGTAAGCTGTTAAAACAAACTCTGCATCGTCTGTTTTGTAAGCTTCGTATTTAACTTCGTTTTCCTCAATTTTCTTGTATCTTTCATAACGCTCTAAAACAAGCTTTTCCAGAAAGTCAGGCTGAATATATAAAGAGTTAACAACATTATGCTCTCTCTTCATTTCGGTTCCTACTGTTGCCCATGTTTTTTCCGGAATGTTTTTGTTTGCTTCCTTTTCTTCAAAAACAACAGGCTCCATCATCTGACCAATCATACCGTCGGCTAAAATCATAACAGGAGTTCTGTAAATATCAGCCAAATCAAAAGCCTCAGATGTCATGTCGACAATTTCCTGAACTGAGCTTGGTGCTAAAACGATTAGTCTGTAATCACCGTGGCCGTGGCCTTTTGTTGCCTGGAAATAGTCAGACTGCGATGCCTGAATACCGCCAAGCCCCGGACCTGCACGCATTACATTTATAATAACGCACGGAAGGTCAGCACCTGCCATATATGAAATTGCCTCTGCCTTTAAGCTTATTCCGGGTGATGATGAAGAGGTCATAACTCTTGCACCTGCACCTGCTGCACCATAAACCATATTAGCTGCAGAAACTTCACTCTCAGCCTGAAGAAAAACGCCGCCGATTTTAGGCATACGCTTTGCCATATAGGCACTGATTTCAGTCTGTGGTGTTATGGGGTATCCGAAAAAGTAACGACAGCCTGCTTTGATAGCTGCTTCTGCAATGGCTTCATTACCTTTAACCAAAACTTTATCTGCCATTTTATATCAATCCTTTCTCAAAAAAACTCTTATTTATAAACTTCGATTGCACAGTCGGGGCACATTGTAGCACACATAGCGCATCCAATACAATCATCAGGGTTTACAGCCTCAATAGGTCTGTAGCCTTTTTGGTTCAGCTTATCCTTTGCAGGAGCTAAAACTTTTTTGGGGCAAGCGTCAGCGCAAAGGTAACAACCCTTGCAAACATCTTCTAAAATAACTACCTTTCCCATAATATCAATTGCCTTTCTGCCCACACAGAGTATATATTAAGCGGAACTGTCGGTGGGCTGACAGACCGTAAAATTTTAAACAAATTAAATTTTTAAAAGCCTTCTTGTGATTTTAAAGGTCTTATCTTTATATGTCGGCGCAACTTCATCTGCCAAAGAATCCAAAGCACAGACAAATTTTACAGGAAGACCTGTTTTTTTGGAAACCTCTGAAACTATTTTAAAGCCCTCTTCTACAATTTCCGGTGTTGTTTCGTCTGCTATATTGGTATTGGAAATAAAAGCGCTTACTGAAAGTCTTGAAGCAAGCTCAATATTTTGTTTCATTTCAGCTATTTCAGAAACTGTAGCAGTAAGCGGTCTTCTTGTGTTGACAACCAAATACATCTCGTAGCTTGCGTTATCAAAAAACGCCTTGTATCTTCCGAGAGCTATAGCACCGTCATCATCGCCGCCGACATCTATTACGATTTTTGCGTCCTTTTCCTCAAAAATGCGCATAATTTCAGGGGGAAGCACAGGAATATCAACATTCGTGCCTGCATATTTTGGTGCAATAACAGTAACGCCTGCATTTTCCAGAAGTGCTCTTGCATCATTCGAACGGAAATATGGGTTTACGATATCTAAATCGACCAAAATCACTTTTTCGTTTTTTTCTTTTAGTGAAAGGGCAAAGTTTACTGAAAATTCGGTTTTACCGCTTCCGTAATGACCTGTTACAATGTAAATGTTGTTATCCATACTAAATCACACCGAAATAAAATTTAATTACCACGCTAAATTATATCATATTTTTATCTTTATGTACAGAAAAAAATAAAAAAACTGCTTTTATTTACTTTTTGCAGTTAAATTTATGTAATTTTCGTGTATTCATAAAGAAGGAATGTAAATTGTCTTTGCATTTTGATTATAACATAAAAAAAACAAAAAAACAAGGTGCAAGCACATTTTTTGTTGATTTTATAACGAGAGTGTGATATAATTGACACTAATGGAATTTTATTTCATAAAATTCCTGCGAGCTTACGCTCTTATGTGCTCTTTCGAGCACTGTGTCAATTGACGGCGTCGCAAAAACACCCTTGCAAGCAAGCGTTTTTGCTCCTGGTAGAATTGACTCATCAATTGACGGCGTCGCAAAAATGCCGCGGCTCACAAGCATTTTTACTCCTGGTAAAATGATTTTGCGGCATCT
>JAZSJX010000092.1:0-5020 GCA_045534535.1 Congzhengia sp. | reverse complement strand
ACAGGGGACGACATTCGCCCCACACTCGACCGCGTTAAAGAATCAATTTTTAATATGATTGCCTTTAACATTTCTGACGCAACAGTGCTTGACTTATTCTGCGGAAGCGGTGCTTTAGGGATAGAGGCTTTAAGCCGCGGTGCAAAGCATGCGCATTTTATCGACAACAACAAAGCCTCACTTAACATAACGAAAAAAAACTTAGATGCAACAAGATTAAATGATAATGCCACCGTTATCTTAAGCGATGCATTGGATTTTGTTAAAACAACGACACAAAAATTTGACATTATATTTTTAGACCCGCCATACGCATCAGATATTTATGGCAAAATTCTAAAAGAGATTTTAAGAAGAAATTTACTCACCCCTTCGGGTTTAATCGTGGTCGAAGCCGACAAAGTTTTGACCCCTCCTTTTGACTATTCTCCATTTGAGCTCTTCCGCGAAAAAAATTACGGCAGAGTAAAAATTCTAATAATGAAAGAGTGAACAAAATGAAAGTTGCAGTTTACCCGGGTAGCTTTGACCCAATTACCTGCGGACATTTGGATATTATAAAAAGAAGCTGCAAGCTATTCGACAAGGTTATTGTTGCAGTTTTGAATAATTCTGCAAAAAAACCATTATTTACAGTTGAAGAAAGAAAAGATTTAATAAACAAATGCGTAAAGGACATTCCAAATTGCGAGGTTGAATGCTTTGATGGTCTTTTGGTAGAATATGCAAAAGAAAAAAAAGCTGACACAATCATAAGAGGTCTTCGTGCTATATCTGACTTTGAATATGAGTTCCAGATGGCACTATTAAACAAAAAGCTAAATCCCGATGTTGAAACTATGTTTATGGTTACCGACTTGAACTGTTTATATATAAGCTCAAGTGTGGTAAAGGAAATATACCGCTACGGCGGCGATACAAAAGGGTTAATCCCCGAGGAAATAACTGAAACGATAAAATATAAAATGGAAAAGGAGTGCTAAATATGGATATTGAACAGATTATTGACGCATTAGAGGAGAAAATCGACAGTTGCTTTACTATTCCACTATGGGGTCGCGGAATTATCGATAAGGACGAGCTTTTAGATATGATTGCCGACATCCGCGTTAAGTTTCCTGACGAAATGAAACAGGCTAAATGGGTAAAGGAAGAGCGTCAGAGAATTATCAGCGATGCACAAAAAGAGGCTGAAGACATTATAAGAGCTACGGAAGAAAAAATTGCAACAATGATTAACGAGCACGATATTACTCAGCAGGCTTACGAAAAGGCTAACCAGATTGTTGACAGTGCTCAGAAAAATTCACACGAGATAAGAATAAGTGCAAACCAGTATGCAGACGATGTTCTTCGTGCTTTAGAGGAAGAGCTTATCAAAACCGCTGAAACAATAAGAGCTAACAGAAACGGCTCAAGATAAACTTTTACACATAAAGGTGCGGAAAAGAAAAAATTTTTCCGTACCTTTCTTGTAATTTAAGCAAAGGTTAAATGTATATTATTTTTTTCATTCCATATACTGTAACAAAACTTTATAAAGGTGGTATTTCGGTATGAAAAAAATTTTAAGTGTTTTAAAATCTGTTTTGCTTCCTGTATTAGTAGGTATTCTGTCAGGACTTTTAATCAGAAACAACACAGATTACTATGAGGTTTTAATTAAGCCTCCTTTTGCACTTGCTGGCATGTATTTTGGCATTGTTTGGGGTGTGCTCTACATTTTAATGGGTATAGCTTTGTACTTTTTTAAAACCTCCGGTGCACCGGAAAAAGCTATAGCCGACGGAAAGCTATATTTTTATATCCAGCTTGCGTTAAATTTTTTGTGGCCTATAGTTTTCTTTAACTTTAAGCTTCAGTTTACCGCATTTGTTGTGCTTGTTATATTATTTATTTTCGTTGCAATAACACTTACTAAATTTTATAAAGAAAGTAAAATCTCAGGCATATTACTTATCCCATACTTAGCGTTTTTAATCTATGCGGGATATTTAAACTTTGCCGTTTGGTTTTTAAATATGTAAAAATTTTACGGGGTGATTAAATGGGAAAATCTGAGGGGAAAAAGGCTTTAAAACTTAACAAAAAAAGATTAGGGACGATTTTTGTAGTTTTAGCGATTTGCATTGTAATTGTTGGCACTTTAGGAAGCATCGTAGGAAAGCTTACCTACAACAAGGTTTATGACGGCGTGTATATAGGCGAAAACTCAGTTGCAGGTCTTACTTACGATGAGCTGAAAGAAAAAATACCGAACCTTTTAGATTTATCACAGGTTTATGATATAAACATAAACATAGACGGTGCTACAGAGGCTATAAGCACGCTTGCACTATCCCCTGCATTAAACACCGAAGAATTAGCAGACAAGGCGTTTAGCTACGGAAGAAAATCAGGCTTTTTAGGAAGACTTGGCGAAATTTCTGATTTAAAGAAAAATCCTGTCAACATCCCTTATGAAATATCCTTTAATGAATTTGAGCTTCAAAGGGTTTTAGACAAAATTTCAACCGCATTGGAAATCACTGCAGTTGACAACAAAATCGAAATAGGTGAAGACTCCTTAATAATCACAAAGGGCGTTAAAGGAAGAGGCATAGTTTATGAGGATGTTAAAACTGCTTTAACAGATTGTATTTTAAACTCAAAAAATGAAATTTCAGTTCCCTTAAATGAGATTGACCCCGAAGAAATTACTGTAGAATTTATAAAAAGACACATTTTTGAAAAACCTGAGGATGCAACCTACACCATTTCTGACCACAGATTTGTATTCACAGAAAGTCATCCCGGTGTAGAACTAAACACACGAGAGGTTAAAAAGGCTATAAAAGACAGCGAGGGCTTATCTGAAATTACAGTTCCCGCAAAAATCACTTGGCCCAAGGTTACAACCGAAAGCTTAAAAGAGTCAGTAGTCGGCGATGAATTAGGAAAATACACGACAGACTTTTCTACAAGCAGCTCAGACCGTGCCCACAACATTTACTTGGCATCGAGCAAAATCAACGGCTATGTGCTGGCTCCGGGCGAGGAGTTTTCATATAACGAGGTTGTAGGGCCAAGAACTGAAGAACACGGCTTTAAAATAGCAAATGTATATGTCGGAAACACAGTTCAACCAGGCATCGGCGGTGGAATATGTCAGGTTTCATCCAGTATGTTTAACGCCGCTGTTTACGCAGACTTAGAAATTACCGAAAGAAGAAATCATACGCTTCCTGTAAGCTATGTTCCGATGGGAAGAGATGCAACCGTTTCTTATGGTGCGGTTGATTTTAAATTCAAAAATAATTATTCTAACCCCATCGAAATTCGTGTAGTATGTGATGGCCGTAAAAATATAGTTTCCATCCACGGAATTGATGAGCATCCTGAACGCGAAATTAAATTTGAAACAACAAACACAGGAACAACTGCTCCAAAGGTTGTTAAAAAGGAAGATAACACACTTCCTGAGGGAGAAATCAAAGTAGAAAGCCCGGGTACTAACGGAAGCTCATATATTACATATAAAGTTGTTTATGAAAACGGCGTGGTTGTTTCGCGAGATGTTCTTTGCAGAAGCACATACAAAGGAAAGGACAGAGTTGAAATTGTAGGAACGATGAAGGAGGATATACCTGAAACACCATCGCCTACACCGTCTGCTGCTCCGTCTGCTACTCCGTCTCCTGTACCAACCGAAGCACCAGAGCCTTCACCCTCTCCGGAGACAAACGAAATTATTTCATAAACTAATTTGCGGAGTTGATACAAATGAAATCAAAGATTATATACACATGCTCAGAGTGTGGCTATGAATCTGCAAAATGGATAGGCAAATGCCCCGATTGTGGCGGTTGGAATACTTTTGCAGAAAGCGTGGCAGTTACAACTAAAACATCTAAAAAGGTAACTCAGTCTTATACTAATCCATCAAGGCTATCAGAGGTAAGCACAGAAAACGACCCGAGAATTGTCTGTGGTATAGGGGAATTAGACAGAGTTTTAGGCGGTGGAATTGTCCGCGGCTCTTTAGTTTTGGTTGGTGGCGAGCCCGGTATAGGAAAATCTACAATTTTACTACAGCTTATAAAATCTTTAGAAAAGGACACAAGCTTTTTCTATGTTTCGGGCGAGGAATCGGAAAAACAGCTAAAAATGAGGGCAGACAGGCTTGGCATCACGCAAGACCTTTATGTATTAACAGAAACTGATATAAACGCCGTTTTAAAGCACTCTGAAACAATTGCTCCCGACATTTTGATAATTGACTCTATTCAAACGATGTATAACCCCGAAATTGCATCTGCACCCGGAACAGTTAGCCAGGTTCGTGATATTACTCTATCGTTAATGAAGCTTGCAAAGGAAAAAGGAATTTCAGTTTTCGTTGTAGGTCATGTTACAAAGGACGGAGCTTTAGCAGGTCCTAAGGTTTTAGAGCATATGGTAGACTGTGTATTGTACTTTGAGGGCGAAAGGCACCAAAGCCACAGAATTCTAAGAGCCGTTAAAAACCGTTTTGGCTCAACTAACGAAATCGGCGTTTTTGAAATGACGGGAACAGGTCTTTTAGAGGTTAAAAATCCATCTTCTATGATGTTAGAAGGCAGACCTAAAAAAGCGTCAGGTTCAACTGTTATATGCACCTTAGAGGGCACTCGTGCGCTTTTGGCCGAGGTGCAATCATTAGTTTCAAACACGAGCTTCCCTGCACCGAGAAGAATGACAACAGGTGCAGACTATAACAGGGTTAACCTTCTTATCGCAGTCTTGGAAAAACGAATTGGTATGAACCTTTCAAATCAGGATATTTATGTAAATATTGTTGGCGGAATGAGAATTGACGAGCCTGCTGCAGATTTAGGAATAATCTGTGCTATAGCATCGTCATTTAAGAACAAGGAAATTGATTCAGATATCGCACTAATCGGGGAAATCGGTTTAACGGGCGAGCTTCGTGCTGTAAACCAAATTGAAAAAAGACTAAACGAGCTTAAAAAACTGGGCTTTTCTAAATGTATAATTCCCG
>JAZSJX010000015.1:0-6662 GCA_045534535.1 Congzhengia sp. | reverse complement strand
CTTATGGAAGAAAAGCGTCCCGATGAACACTTCCCTGTTTTTGAAAACGAGCGTGGAACATTCATTTTTAACTCTAAGGATATGTGTATGATTGAGCACATCCCTGAGCTTATAAATTCAGGTATAACAAGCCTTAAAATTGAGGGGCGAGTTAAGACAGAGTACTATGTTGCAACCGTTGTGGGAGCTTATCGCCGTGCTATTGATGCATACCTTGAAAACCCTGATAACTACAAATTCAATCCCGTATGGATGGATGAGCTTCAAAAAGTAAGCAATCGTGGTTATACTAAAGGTTTCTGGCTTGGAAATCCTAAAGAATACGGTCAGGAATATGAAAACGGCGGATATATAAGAAACTATGATGTTGCCGCAATATCAAAAGGTACTGACGAAAACAAAAACACATTATTTGTTCAGAAAAACAAGCTTTCAGTCGGAGATAATGTTGAAATAATGCTCCCTGACGCTGAGCCGTTTTCGTATACAATAAATGAGCTTTATGATAACGATGGGAACAAACTTGATTCTGTTCCCCATCCTTTGCAGGAATTTGTTTTAAACACAGGAAAAAATCTTCCTGAATATGCAATGATAAGAAAGAAAAATTAACGGAGGATAATAATGGGAAAAATTAAAAACACTGTAGGCTTAAGCAAGAAACAAGCTAAACAGAGAAACTATTTTGATATTTTCGGAAGACATTTAAAACATATTATAGGTGTAAATCTTTTATATGCTTTATCAAACATTCTCTTTTTTGGTGCATCAATTTGTCTTTTTATTGCATACTTTTCAGGAGATAATTTAGTAGACACAATAAGTACATTTTTAAACGGTCAGTTTGTAATGTTGCCTATTGTACCATTTCTGCCTTTAATGCTTACAGGTCCATTTACGGCAGGTTTTACATATGTAATAAGAAACTTTGCAAAGCAAGAGCATGCATTTATTTTTTCAGACTTTTTTGAGCATTCAAAAAACAATTTAAAATACGGGCTACTTACAAGTATTTTACAGTATCTTATTTTGTATCTTTTAATCGAGGCTCTTGTTTTTTATAATGCACAGTTTATGACAGCTTCACTGCCAACAGGATTTTTATACGCTATATTTTTTATAGTATTGGCACTTTATATTATAATGAGCTTTTATATTTATCCGCTTATTGTTACATTTAAAATGAGCTTTAAGGTAATTTTAAAGAATGCGTGGACTTTTACAATTATGAAGCTTCCACAAAATCTCTTAATCCTTTTATTCCTTTCGGCAATTCACATAGGTCTTATTTATTTAACCTGCTTTGTGTGGTTATTTCCTGAAATATATGCTTTGCTTTTAGTGATTATTTTAATGGGATTTACTTCATTTACGGCAAATTATTATATCTGGCATGTGCTTGATAAATACATTGTAAGACTTGTTACACCAAATAACACGGAGGATGAAGATGACGAAGAATAAATTTAAAGCAGCAATATTTGATTTGGATGGCACACTTTTAGACTCAATCGGCGATTTAGCTCAGGCTATGAACGATACACTTTCAGAATACGGCTTTGCTACATTCCCTCTTCCCTACCACAAAAGTGCGGTCGGAAACGGAATTCGTGCTTATGCTGAAAAATGTATTCCAGAGGACAAAAACACACCTGAATTTTTAGATGAGTTTGTAAAGTCGGTGGGAAGTAAGTATGATAAGATGTGTACAGTTACAACAAAGCCATTTGACGGAATAACGCATCTTTTAGATTATTTAAAATCAGAAAATATAGAACTTAATGTTCTTTCAAATAAGCTTGACGGTTTTGCAAAAGAAATGATAGAATATTATTTTAAGAATTATGGATTTAAATGTGTTTTAGGCGAAAGACCAAATGTTCCTAAAAAACCAGATCCTACAGCAGCATTTGAAATCGCAAAAACTTGCGGAGTTGAGCCGCAGGAGGTAATTTTTATAGGCGACTCAATTTTTGATGTATTAACAGGCAAAAATGCTAAAATGTTCTCGGTTGCTGCCGCCTGGGGATACCAAAGCGTGCAGATGCTGTCAGAGAAAGAACCTGACTTTTTGGCATTAAAGCCTACAGATATAATTGACTTTTTGAAAGCGAGGTAACAAAAATGGCAAATGTAAAACCATTTTGCGGTTTAAGGTACAATACTAAGAAAATTTCTTCTTTAGAAGAAGTTACAACTCCTCCTTATGACATAATTTCACCCGAAGAGCAGGAAATGTACTTAAACAAGCACAAAAACAGTATTATCAACTTAGAACTCGGTAAAACCTTTGATACCGACAACGACGAAAACAATCGTTATACGAGAGCTAACGAATATCTTCAAAACTGGATGAACGAGGGCGTATTAGAATTTGAAGACTCCCCTGCTTATTACCTTTATGAAGAGATTTTTTCTCTTCCAAACGGCGATGTTAAGTCATTAAAGGGACTTGTTTCTGCGGTTGAGCTTGTTCCTTTTTCAGAAAAAATTGTTCTTCCGCACGAAGAAACGCTATCTAAAGCAAAGGCTGACAGATTCTCGTTAATGGATGCAACGCACGCAAACTTTAGTCCCATATATTTCCTTTATATGGACGAAAAGAAGGTTATAAATAAAATAATCGACGAGGTTTCAAAAGGCACCCCTACAGAAACCTTTAAGACGGCAGACGGCATTATTCACAATATGTGGGTAATTAAAGACGAAAGCCTTTGCAAAGAAATTGAAAAGGGCTTTTCCGATAAGCAGTTATTTATTGCTGACGGTCATCACAGATATGAAACGGCTTTAAACTTTAAAAATAAGTTAAAAGAAGAAGTGCCTGGCTTTAACGAAAAGCACGGCGGAAACTACATCATGGCTTTTTCTGTTGAGATGGACGACCCAGGCTTAGTTGTTCTCCCTACTCACAGAATTTTGCAGAATTTAGATGCCTTCGACGAAGAAAAAGTAGTTGAGCTTTTAAAAGATAATTTTTCTGTTGAAAAGGTTGATTCTTGTGATATATCGAAAGATGCTGAAAAGCTTCTTTCAGAAAATAAAGATGTAACATCATTTACACTTTACACAGGAAAAGATTATTTCTATCTTTTAAAGCTTATAAATGAAAACGCGATGAAAGAAAAGCTTCCTGAACGCTCAGACGCCTATCGTGGTCTTGATGTAAGCGTTCTTCACACATTGATATTAGACGGAATTTTTGGTATAGATACCGAAAATATGGCAAATCAGAAGAATTTAGTATATACAAAGTACGCTGATGAGTCTGTCGATGTTGTAAAATCAGGAAAAGCAAACTGTTCATTTATGCTAAACGGTACAAAAATAAGACAGATTAAAGATGTTTCTCTTTTAAATGAGAAGATGCCACAAAAATCGACATATTTTTATCCCAAGCTTATTACGGGACTTGTTATAAACAAATTTTAGGGAGGCTACCAAAATGAAGATAACAAAGGAAGAGGTTTTGCATGTTGCATCTCTTGCGAGGCTTAAATTTTCAGATGAAGATGTAAAAAAATTAGAAACTGATATGGCAGATATAATTGGTTTTGCAGACAACCTCTCAGAGCTTGATACTGAGGGTGTTGTTCCCACCGCTCATGCAATTCCTATGCAAAATGCGTTTCGTGAGGATGAGATTGTTCCATCCTTTGACAGACGAGAAATTCTTAAAAATGCACCTGATTTCGATGAAGAAGGCTTTATCGTTCCCAAGGTTGTAGAATAGAAAGGAAATAGACAAATGGAGCTTTTTAAACTTACCGCTCACGAACTTCGTGATATGATAAAAAACAAAGAAATTTCAAGTGTTGAAGCTACAAAATCTGTGTTTGACAGAATAAACTCTGTTGAAGACAAGGTTGAAAGCTATATTACACTTTTAGAAGAAGACGCTATTGCTAACGCTTCAAAAATTGATGAAAGATTATCAAAAGGCGAGGATGTTGGTGCATTAGCGGGTGTCCCCTGTGCAATTAAGGATAATTTATGCACAAAGGATGTTTTAACATCTTGTGCATCAAAAATGCTTTATAACTTCAAACCACCCTACACTGCAACTGCCGTTAAAAAGTTAGAAGACGCAGGAACAGTTATGCTGGGCAAGGTTAATATGGATGAGTTTGCTATGGGTTCATCTACCGAAAACTCATACTTTAAAAAGACCAAAAACCCTTATGACTTAACAAAGGTTCCTGGAGGCTCATCAGGCGGTAGTGCATCATCTGTTGCTGCAGATGAAGCACCCTTTGCATTGGGCTCTGACACAGGTGGTTCTATTCGTCAGCCTGCATCATTTTGCGGCTGCGTTGGCTTAAAACCAACATACGGAAATGTTTCCCGTTATGGTCTTATTGCTTTTGCATCATCCTTAGACCAGATTGGACCTTTAGCTAAAGATGTTCGTGATGCCGCTATGGTATTAGATGTTATTGCAGGCCATGATCCAAAGGATTCAACCTCTGTTAACATTGAGCGTCCCTCTTACGAAAATGCTTTAACAGGCGACATTAAAGGACTTAAAATCGGTATTCCGGAAGAATATATCGGCGAAGGAATTGACGAAGAGGTATCTTCTGCTGTTTATTCTGCTATTGAGAATTTAAGGTTACAGGGTGCGGACTCTGACAGCATGCATTTGCCTTTAAACAAGTATGCTCTTCCCGCCTACTATATGATTTCATCAGCTGAAGCAAGCTCAAACCTTGCCCGCTTTGATGGTGTTAAATATGGCTATCGTGCAAAAGAGTTCGGCGATTTGGTTGATATGTATGCCCAGTCAAGAAGCGAGGGCTTTGGTGCTGAGGTTAAGCGCAGAATTATGATTGGAACTTATGCTCTCTCATCAGGATATTACGATGCATACTATAAGAAGGCACAACAGGTTCGTACAATGGTTATGAATGATTTTTCAAAAGCGTTTGAAAAATACGATGTTTTAGTTACACCCGCATCCCCAACAACTGCTTTCGGTATTGGTGAAAAATCAACCGACCCGATGCAGATGTATTTAAGCGATATCTGTACAGTTTCTGTAAATATCGGCGGTCTACCTGCTATTGTTATCCCTTGCGGATACGATAAAAACGGTCTTCCAATAGGTATTCAGATTATTGGTAAGGCATTCGATGAAGCAACAATTTTAAATGTGGCTTACGCTTTGGAAAAGACAATTACCAAAGTAAGACCGAATTTATAAGGGAGGGAAACTAAAATGAAATACGAAACAGTCATTGGTCTTGAAATACATGCAGAGCTTGCAACTAAAACTAAAATTTTCTGTTCATGTGAAAATGCTTTTGGTGGCGAGCCTAACACTCGTGTTTGTCCTATTTGTTCAGGTATGCCGGGTACACTCCCCGTTTTAAACAAGCGTGTTGTTGACTACGCTATTAAAGCAGGTCTTGCTATGAACTGCGAAATTACAAAGTTTGGAAAACAGGACAGAAAGAACTACTTTTATCCTGACCTTCCCAAGGCTTACCAGATTTCTCAGTTTGATTTGCCTCTTTGTCAGCACGGATATATTGACATTGTTGTTGACGGCGAAACAAAAAGAATTGGTATTACAAGAATTCATATAGAAGAAGATGCAGGAAAATTGGTTCACGATGATTACGGCAACACCTCTATGGCTGACTACAACCGTTGTGGTGTTCCGCTTATTGAGATTGTAACAGAGCCTGATATGCGTTCTCCTGAAGAGGCACGCGTATTCTTGGAAACTCTAAAATCAATCCTGGAATATACAGAAGTTTCCGACTGTAAGATGCAGGAGGGTTCACTTCGTTGTGATGTTAATGTATCTATTCGCCCTGTAGGACAAAAAGAATTCGGTACACGCTGTGAAATGAAAAATGTTAACTCGTTTAGCGCAGCATACCGTGCTATGCAGTATGAAGAAAAGCGTCAGGCTAAAGTTTTGGACGAGGGCGGTACAGTTGACCAGGAAACAAGGCGTTGGGATGATGTTCATGGCGTAAGTACTGTTATGCGTTCTAAGGAAGACGCACAGGATTACCGTTATTTCCCCGAGCCTGACTTAGTTCCTATCGTTGTATCTGACGAATGGATTGAAGATATAAGAAAAACAATTCCTGAGCTTCCTGAACAAAGAAAAGCTCGCTATATTAAAGAGTACGCTCTTCCTGAATATGATGCGTTTATTATCACATCATCAAAAACATTAGCTGATTATTTTGACGCTTGTGTAAAAGCTGGGGCAACGCCTAAAATCGCATCTAACTGGCTCATGGGAGATATTTCTAAGGTATTAAACGAGAAAGAATTAGAGCCATCTGACATTCCGTTTACAGCTGACCAGTTAGCTAAAATGATTGCTCTGATTGAGAAAGGCACAATTAGTACAAGCGCGGCTAAAAAGGTGCTTTCTGCTATGTTTGAGAGTCCTGAAGACCCCGAAAAATTAGTTGAGAAATTAGGTTTAGTTCAGGTTACAGACGAAGGTGCAATTAAAGATATGGTTAACGAGGTTTTAGCAAATAACCCTCAATCTGTTGCTGACTTTAAAGCAGGTAAAGACAAGGCTATGGGCTTCTTGGTTGGTCAAACAATGAAATTATCAAAAGGTAAGGCTAACCCACAGATTATAAATAAGCTACTAAAAGAAGCATTAGAAAACGCATAAATAAGCTATT
>JAZSJX010000014.1:0-3580 GCA_045534535.1 Congzhengia sp. | reverse complement strand
GTTTGTTCATATCACAAAACAAAAATTAAAAGGGAAATTCACATCTAATGTGAATTTCCCTTCATTTTTTAATTCGTTTAAATCTGTTTTGTGAGGTCTGCGCATTTTGCTACAGCCCCCTTTTTGCTCTATAAAAGTTTTTCCCTCTGTTCTTCAGGTGAAAGGGGCGACATATAGGATGGTGCAACATCGAAAACTGTTTTGCATCCTTTCATTCCCTCTTTGTTCATTCTGTACGCAGCTCTTGCGTATGCAACAAGTACAGATGATGTAAATTCAGGATTTGAGTCAAGTTTTAAACTGTATTCTATAATATGATTGTTTTCGCAGTTTAGCCCCGTTTTTCCGCTTCTTATAACGAAACCGCCGTGCGGTATTCCGCTATGCTCACGGCTTAGTTCTTCTTCTGAAATAAAGTGAACTGTTGTATCGTAGTCTGCAAAGTAGTTCGGCATCTCTTTTATTTCTTTTTCTATTCTGCTAAGGTCAGCACCCTCCTCTGCCACAACAAAACATTCTCTTATGTGTTTTTCGCGTGTTGTAAGCTCAGGATTTTCGCCGTTTCTTACCTTTTCCAACGCAGAATCAACAGGAATTGTGTACTGCTTTGCATTTTTAACTCCGTCAATTCTTCTTATAGCATCAGAGTGTCCCTGACTTACGCCCTTGCCCCAGAAGGTGTAATCTTTTCCGTCAACTAAAATTGCACCGCCGTAAAGTCTGTTTAAAGAAAACATGCCGGGGTCCCAGCCAACAGAAATCATAGCAATTTTGCCACTTTCTTTTGCCACCTCATCAACATTTTTAAAATGCTCGGGAATTTTTGCGTGAGTGTCAAAACTGTCAATCACATTAAACAGTTTTGCAAGCTCAGGCGTCTGCTTTGGAAGGTCTGTCGCGCTTCCGCCGCATATAATTAAAACATCTATATTATCCTTGTGCTTCTCAATCTCATCTATTTTGTAGGCAGGAACGCCTGTTAAGGTTTTAAGCTCTTCAGGATTTCTTCTTGAAAACACGCCGTAAAGCTCCATATCCTTATTTTGCTTTACCGCACACTCTACACCTTTGCCAAGATTTCCGTAACCTGCGATTGCAATTTTTATCATGTATACCACCCTCTCTTTTTCATTAAAGAACGGTATAATTATACACTTTTTTTAGTCTTTAGTCAAGAAAATCATTTCATTTAAAATAATTTTTAGGATCTTGTATTTTGCCGTCCTTTGTAACCTCAAAATGAATGTGAGATTCCTCCAACAGCTCTAATTTCGCACTGCTTCCCACCTTGCCTATTATATCGCCCTCATTTACCTTTTGCCCTGCCGCTACCGAATCACAGTTTTCTAAATTATAAACAGTAGAAACTACACCGTGTCCGTGTGAAATTTTTATGGTTGCGCCTGTTAGATTATCTGTATACGCTTCTAAAACCTCGCCTGATGCCGAGGCCCTTACATCAGTCCCGACATCAGCTTTTATGTCTATTCCGTTGTGTGCCCGCCAATCTCCCATTGTTTTTGATTTTACGGGTTTTCCGTCTGAAAAGTCCTTTAATATCTCGCCGTCAGCAGGTCTTATCATTTTTAAGTCCCCGCCATCGCCGAAAAGTCCTACATTGACGCTTTCTTCTACCGCCTCGTAAACCTCTTCCTCGCTTGGCACTACAACCTCATTTTCTGTGGATGGCTCAGGCACTTCAATCGGCGTGATTGTGGGCTTTGCAGCGCTCTTAGTTTCCTCAATCAATATTTCTTCTGGTACATTTTTGTCAGGCTCGCCAACAGCCACCGAAAGCACAATCGCACAAATAGCCGCAGAGATAATTGTTGCGGCTATGTATGGTCGCTTTAAAACAGTTTTTGCGCTCGGAGTTTTTGTTCTTACATACGCTTTTTTCATTTTAATCAGTCCTTTCGGGATTATTGTCTGTAATTTTTTAGAAAAATATACATAGATTAAACCGAGGTGAAAAATATGAAAATTACAACCACCGACACTGAATATACATACGAAATTTTAAGAAAAGACTTATTTTATCTGTTAAAGGAATTTTCATTTTTAGAAAGTGCCGTAGCAGGATGCTCCGTTTTGGGAAAAGAAATTCCCTTTATCCGCTTCGGAAAAGGCGAAAGAAAAATTCTGATAACGGGTGCACATCACGGAAAAGAATGGATTACATCAATGCTGAATATGGCACTTATTGAGTCTTTATCTGCAATGTATAAAGAAAAAAAGCGTCTTGGAGAGCAAGATATCGGCAAATATTTTAATAAAAACACCCTTGTTTTTGTGCCTATGGTAAACCCCGATGGCGTGAATTTGTGTATAAAAGGATTGACCGAAGACATCCCCGTTTTCACGCGCTCAAGGCTAATCGGTATGAATATGGGATGCGAGGATTTTATCGGCAAATGGCAGTCGAACATAAACGGTGTTGACCTAAACCACAATTACGATGCAAATTTTGAAAAAGGAAAAACAATAGCATTTGCAGATGGTGTTTACGGTCCCGGGGCAGGAAGATTTTCGGGAGAGTGTGCAGAAAGCGAGCCTGAAACCCGCGCGGTAGTTTCCTTAACAAAAGAAATAAAACCCGATATTGTGATTGCGTATCACTCACAGGGCGAAGAAATTTTTTATAAATATAACGGAAAATGCGCAAATGGCGCCTTGGAAATTGCAGAAAGAATGGCACAAATTTCAGGATATACCATTTCTTTAGCGACAGGGCTTACGGACTGCTCAGGCTACAAGGACTGGGTTATTGAAAAATTTAATATTCCTGCGTTTACAATAGAAGTAGGAAAAGGCGAGAACCCCCTGCCCCTTTCACAGTTTGAAAAAATCTTTTCTGATAATTTAAGAATAGTCCTTAATTTATAAAAAGGTGTGGCTTTGCCACACCTTTACCTGTTAGTTAGAAAATTATAAAACTCAATCAGTGCAATTTTTGCTGAAGGAGAGCATTCTGAAATATCAAGTCTTCCGCCCTTAGACATAACCTTTAAAAGCTCTGTCTCGCATCTTATTGCCCTTTCGGTTGCAACATCAAAATCGTCCTGCCCTAACATATACCCTATGCTGACACTAAAATAATCTGCAATTGATTTCACAATTTCTATATCAGGATGCCTGCGGGACGATTCATAATTTGCAAGACAACTCCTTGAAATATTAAGCTTTATAGCAAGCTCAGCCTGTTTTAATCCCGCTGCCTTTCTAAGCTCTGATAACCTTATTGCAAACATCTCGTTGCTATTCATAGTATAATCTCCTCAATGTCTTATGTCTACTCAAATGTCATTTGTTCAAGTTTCTTGAATTTTTACTATATAATATCATACAAATTCTGCAAAATCAACACCTTTTTTTCATTTTTTCTCAAAATCATACCATTTTTTATGCTTATATCTAAAAATCCAAAAGGTTTTACCAATAAACACCGCAAAACTTGACATTTTATGTGATATAAGTTAAAATAGTAATGTTAAACTAAAAACAGGAAGGGATTGTTTTTATATGAAGAAATTGATGCTCGGAAACGAAGCAATCGCCCGTGGTGCTTTTGAAGCAGGCG
>JAZSJX010000011.1:0-4237 GCA_045534535.1 Congzhengia sp. | reverse complement strand
TTTTTAAACTTTTTTATCCAAAGCCACTCAAAAGCGACAGCCTACTTAGAATACCACATTTCCTTCCCCTTGTCAATACCCTTTTTTAACTTTTTTTATCATTTTTTTATTTTCTACTATATTCCCCACCGTTTGCTCAGGTTCTGCCACAATTCCAAAGCACGAAATGCAGGCTTTATTATAATACTTTCTTCCGAAATCAATTCATAGCTTGCATCACTCATTGTGCTTTTAAGCTTTTCCTTATTTTTTGTAGACATTTCGCCTTTTGCTTTATCAGTAAAACAAAGTGGCGGATACATAACACACCACCAGTTTTCTCCGTTTCCATTTCCTAATATTATGCGGACCGCATCGTAATCTCCTTCAGGAAGTGTTATATTTTCGTAAAACTTAGTAGGAAAATAAAATCTGCCTGTTTCAACTCTACATATATAATCGCATCCGTTTTTTAAAAGTACATCATTTGCTCTCTTTTCAATCTGAGCTTTATTTTTGTTTACATATTCTATTGTAATTTCCTCGTCAGATTCCTGTGCTTTTTTTATAATTGCATCTCTTACTTTGAGTTTTATACTCTGGTCATTTTGTGAATTACTGTTTGCGATTATGTGAAGCCTTACAATGTCTGTTGAAATATCCTCTGATATTGCCTCGCATACTCCCATAAAAAACACTGCCAATAAAAAGATAGCAAAAACTATTTTGCCTACAATTTTTCTTTTCATATTGATTTTTTCTCCTGTTTTGTGGTATATTACACATTATAGACAAAATTAACCAATATTAACCTTAAAAATTTTTATAAAAAACATATTGTATTTTTATGCAAAAAGATGTATAATAATACACAAACAATACTAAGGAGTGATTTTAAAATGATCAGAGCAGGTGTTTTAGGGGCTACGGGCTATGCTGGTGCAGAGCTTGTAAGGCTTTTATCATCACATAAAGATGTAACAATTACGATGCTTGCATCAAAATCGTATGCAGGACAGAAAATGTCAGAGGTTTATCCTTATTTAAAAGGTGTTTGCGATATCGTTTTGGAAGAGGCAGACGCCGAAATTGCTTCCGAAAAGTGCGATGTTGTATTTACAGCACTTCCCCACGGCGTATCTCACGAGGTTATTTCTGCTTTATATAACAAAGGTCTTAAGGTGATTGACCTGTCCGGTGATTTCAGATACAACGATATTAAGGTTTATGAAGAGTGGTATGGTGTTAAGCATTCCTGTCCTGAGCTTTTGGAAAAATCGGTTTATGGTCTTTGCGAGCTTCACAGAGATGAGATTAAAAATGCTCATCTTATCGGAAACCCCGGTTGCTATACAACCTGTTCAATATTAGGACTCGCTCCACTTTTGAAAAACGGCGTTATTGAAACTAAAAATATTATAATAGATGCAAAATCAGGTGTATCGGGTGCAGGCAGAGGCTTAAATCTTGCATACCATTTCTGCGAATGCACCGAGACTATGAAGGCTTATAAAATTGCAACTCACAGACACACATCTGAGATTGAGCAGGAATTGTCGCTTATCGCAGGCGAAGATATAAAGCTTTCCTTTACCCCTCACTTAGTTCCTATGAAGCGTGGTATTTATGCAACAGAGTATGCAAACCTTAAAAAGCCATATAAAAAGGAAGAGCTTATAAAAATGTATAAAGAATACTACAAAAACGAAAAGTTTGTTCGTATTTATGAGGGGGCACTCCCTGAAAACAGTCATGTTTCAGGCTCTAATTTTGTTGATATCGGATTAGAAGTCGATGAGCGTTTAAACCGAGTTGTTGTTATTTCAAATATTGACAATTTAATTAAAGGTGCGGCAGGTCAGGCTGTTCAGAATATGAACATAATGTTTTCTCTTCCGGAAGACGAAGGCTTACAAGGCGCCGGATTTTACATTTAGAAAGGAAAGTTAAGATGGACACAATGGAAAAAAGGATTGCTCACGCAAGTATATTAACTGAGGCACTTCCCTACATACAAAAGCTTCACAATAAAACTATTGTTATAAAGTACGGCGGAAACGCTATGATTAACGAGGACTTAAAAAAGACGGTTATGGAAGACATTACCCTTTTAAAATATGTTGGAATGAATCCCGTAATTGTCCACGGAGGCGGTCCTGATATTTCAGAAGCCTTAAAGACATATAATGTTGAAAGCAAATTTATAAGCGGTCTTCGTGTTACCGATGAACAGACTATGCGTGTTGCCCAGATGGTTTTGGTGGGAAAAACTAACAAAGAGGTTGTTTCAAATGTTAACTTAAACGGCGGTAAAGCCGTGGGTTTATGCGGAATTGACGGAAAAATTATTGAGTGTGTTCCGCTAACCGAAGATGGCGACGGAAACAAAATTGATGTAGGTTTCGTTGGTAAAATCACAAAAGTTAACGCAAAGATTATAAAGTCTTTATCAGAAGATGAATATATCCCCGTTATTGCCCCAATCGGCACAGATAAAAACGGTCAGAGCTACAACATAAATGCTGACACTGTAGCAAGTGCGGTTGCAACGGCATTAGGTGCAGAAAAGCTGATGTTTTTAACGGATGTTGAGGGTGTAAAAGATAAAAATGACAACATTATTTATGAAATAACTACCGAAAACGCCGAAGACTTAATCCACGACGGCACAATTTCAGGCGGAATGATTCCAAAAGTGCGTGCGTGTGTTAAGGCTGTACACGAAGGCGTTAACCGTGTGCATATTATTGATGGCAGGGTGCTTCATTCTATAATTCTTGAAATATTTACCGACACAGGTATCGGAACAATGTTTAAAAAATAAAAATAGGGCTGTAGCAAAATGCGCAGACCTCACAAAACAGATTTAAATTTAAACGAATTAAAAAATGAAGGGAAATTCACATCTAATGTGAATTTCCCTTTTAATTTTTGTTTTGTGATATGAACAAACTTCGCCTCTCGGCGTACCATCGTACGCCTTCGGGCATCCCAAAATGGCATAAAATCACCATTTTGGCTCAGTTTGTCCATTCTGCATCATTTTTCGTCCAGCCCAAAATAGGCTGTAGCAAAATTGCTACAGCCTATTTTTTATATCACATATAGTAAAATCGTAAGAAAATGAAGTAAACTTCCTAAGACTACGAATAGGTGAAAAATCGAATGAGAGTATCTGTATTTTTTTGCCGCTGCATAAATAATTGCACCTATTGTGTACGCTATTCCTCCGCCTAACAGAAGCAATATTCCGGGAAGAGTTATCGACTGATAGGTTGCCTTTGCTGCAAAAACAATGCACCAGCCCATTGCAAGATAACAAATCATTGAGAAGACCTTGTATTTTTTTATGTCTATTGCATTTAATACAATCCCGAGTACTGCAAACCCCCAGATAACACCAAAAATTGTCCAACCGAGCCACAAGGAATATTCTCTTAGAGAACACAAGGCAATCGGCGTATATGTACCCGCGATAAGCAAAAATATCGAGCAATGGTCAATAACCTGAAAAACTTTTTTCGCCAAAAGGTGTGGCTTTAGGCCGTGGTAGATGCTCGACATAGTATACAAAATAATCATGGTCGCACCATAAATCGAACTTCCTACTACACCATATACATTTTTGTGAAGTGCCGCAAAAACAACACAAAGCACTAAGGCTACAACACCTATTCCGCCTCCTACAATGTGAGATGTCATATTAAAAATCTCTTCGCCTTTTGTATAAAAAGGCAAGATTCTGTCTGAAAGCTTTGTCCTAGTCATTTTGTTTCCCTTTCCGCTCTGAATTTTGTATACTAATTATATAAATGGCAGGCTTTTATGTCAAGAAAAACTTGGCAATGTTAAAAATAAGTTTTTAATTTAAGGGGATTTTCTTATTGACAAAAATAAGCGTATTATAGTATAATACATCTTGTGCATAGGCTGAAGTGGCACAGTTGGTAGCGCAGCTGATTCGTAATCAGCAGGTCCCTAGTTGTAGTTAAGGAATACCATTTAAAAACAAGCTGAAAAAGCAATTTGTGACAAAAAATTCGAGGACGAGTTACCTCGCCCTCATCATATATGCTGGAGTGGCACAGTTGGTAGCGCAGCTGATTCGTAATCAGCAGGTCGTGGGTTCAAGTCCCATCTTCAGCTCCAAAAACACCTCACATAATTTCGTGAGGTGTTTTTTCTATTTTATTACTGCGCATAATCTTTCTTCTTTTTGCATTCTCCCATTCCGCTTTTTCCTCGTCTGTTGTGAGCA
>JAZSJX010000073.1:0-21665 GCA_045534535.1 Congzhengia sp. | reverse complement strand
TCTTTTCTAAATCAATACCCAGTTCTTTTATTTCTTCTAAAACATCAGGCAAAATCTGGGGCTTAACCGCCAAAATTATAAAATCTCCAAAAAAAGCCTCGCGATTATCTGTACTCTTTCTTATCTCATCAGCATATTTTTTTAAAGTGTCAGCATTTTTATCGCACACGCAAATATCAGATGCCTTGCACATTCCAGATGACAAAACACCGCCGACTATTGCCCCTGCCATATTGCCGCCGCCAATAAATCCTATTTTCATTGTCCTTCTCCTTATGTATAAAAAGTAATGGGGCTTGATATCAAGCCCCTTTTTCGTTAATTTAATTTTCAGAAGGTGCATCTTCCTTAGTCTTTTTAATTTTTGGAGCTTTAGGCTCTTTTTCAATGGAAACGCTATCTACAAAAACATTAACCTTGTCAATTGTAATATCTGTCATCGATTCAATATTTTTCTTAACGGCATCCTGAATCGTCCACGAAATTTCAGGAATGTTAATTCCGTATGCAACTGTAACATGAACATCAATATCTGCTTTTTTTGTTTCTTCATCTAAGTAGATTTTAACGCTCTTCTGAGAGCTTTTTTTAACCAGCATCTCAACGAAGCCCTCTGCAACAGAGGTTGCCATTGAAACACCCTTAATTTCAGTTATTGCCTGAGCCGCAATTGCGGTTATAACATCATTTGCTATTTTAATTTCACCCGAATTTTCCTGAGTTTCCAAAATAATATCTTTTTCAGCCATCATTAGTACCTCCTAATGTAATATTAACTTAATGTTTATTATAACACTAATTTTTAAAAATTACAACATTTTTTTAAAGTTAATTGGGTTTTATCTCCACAATCTTGACTTTTGATGCATCAAATCCACCTGTATTTGCGACAAGCTCACATATTACAGCAGCATCAATTTCGTTTAGTCCCTCTGTTGACACCGCGACAGATGTTACATTTTCGCCCATAAAAACAACACAATCGCCATATCCCTTAGCCTTTATCATATTTTCCGCTGAAACCTCACACTCTGTAAATTTTGACAAAAGCTCAATCTGGTTTTGTGCATTTTCTTTTGCTTCCTTTTCCGAGCCGCTGGCGTTTAAAATTTCAGAAAGCATTTCTATTGACTCTCCCCTTTTTATTTCACGCTCAAGCTTGGCATTTGTAAAATAATCAGAACTTATTTGCTTTGTATTATTCTTTTCTTCGCCTTTTTCTTCAGTCGTTTCTTCTGTAGAATTAACCATTTTGGCTTCACCCAGGCGTTTTGATGCTTCGTTATACATAACGGAAATATCAGGGTCTGCCTCGCCGTTTTTTATCATCATATTTAAATATCCTGCAATACCTATTAAAAGAATTAAAGATAATGCCGCAACCTGTCTTTTTCTTATGACAAGCATTTTATTCTTTTTGTTTCTGTCGCAATTTGCTTGTCTTTTGATAGGTTTTTTTTCGTTTTTTAATAAATTCATATAAATTTACACCTTTCTTATTTTATTTCTTTTCAAGGACATATATTCTGTGGGCACGAACGCCCAAAACCGCTTTTACAGCGTTTACAAGTTCATTTTTCACGCTCTTCATGCCTGCACCCGAAGATGTTATTAAAACACCTGAAATTTTAGGCATATTTCTCTTTACGACAATTGCAGATTCACCGCCGCCGGCATCATTTTTTAAAACATATGTTTTTTCGTAGTTTTTTGTGTTTTGCTCATCATTAAAGCTATTTTCTGACCTTTCATCCTGTGCGTACAAAACATCTCCATCGTCATCCATTACGAGCATAACCTCAACTTTTCCCGCGTCCTTTACTCCGGATAAAACCTTTTTTAGTTGTTTTTCCGTATTCTCCTTGTATGTATCGGTGCAGGTTTCTTCAAACACCACCTTTTTTTCCTTGTCTTTATCTCCCGTGGGCAGAAGAACAAGTGTTATCCCTACTATAAATATGATGGCAAGAAGTTTTGTATTCTTAATTTGTCCTAAAAATTTTTGCAGTTCTTCTTTATATTTCAACTGTCCCCCACCACCTTAGCTCTGTCAATTTCTAAAAGATTTGAAATTTTTTCCGCAACATCATCATTGTACGGATAAATCTTAACCTTCTCAACACCTGCTACATTTCCTTCCCTATCTGTTTTTCCATACACCGTAACATCTGTATTACTGTTTAAATTCTCTTTAATTTTTAAAGCAAGATTTTTTTCAAACTCGTCCATTATGTAATCTTTTGGCTTAATTATAAGTTCCTCCGTTTTAATATCAGAAAACTTATATATATCAGATTTTACAAATTTTAAGGCAGGCGAAACTGTAAGTAAAATAATTATAAGTCCTACAGAAAAAGACACCATTTTCCCACCGCTTTCCTTTGGGAGAATACTACATATTAACGACACAAGCATAATTGCACTAACTATTGTTTTTAAATATTCGCTCATTAAAATCCTCCCATTCTGCATAAAAATGCAAGACTGATTACAAACATAGCACTCACTGCAGTAATATTTATACATATTCTTAAAAGCCCTCCGCCGATTTCGTTTATTACCTTAGTTACTCGCTCTTCTGCAGCAACTGACGCTACGGCTGATGCTAATTTATAGCAAAATGATAATGCTAAAAGGTTTATTAAAGGACCTATACACAAAGAGCAAACCCCTATGATTCCGCTTATTCCAAGCGCGTTTTTTATTACCTTTCCGCTCGATATAATAAACTCTAACGAGTCTGAAAGTGCACTGCCTACGATTGGAACAAAACTTCCAACGGCATATTTTACAGTTTTTCCGCCTACTGTATCAAATGCACCTGCGGTTTGAGTTTGAAGAGCAATTACCGCAGTATACAGTGTAAGCATAAGACCTGTTCCCCACTTTAGCGTCTGCTTTAAAAAAGAGATTACCCCTTTTAAATACGACACCTCGTTTAAAGAGTCAACAACGCACAAAACGGTAAGCACACAAATAAACGGCAAAATGATTTTGCTGCATATATGCACGAATATCTGCATTGCGCAAAAAGATGCCGCACACGCCGCACTTTGCGCGACTTGTCCCATAGCTGCGCTTGCCCCTACAACAGATGGCATCAAAGACTGAGTAAATATAAAGAGTGCGTTACAGGTTTCGTCTGCAACGCCTTGTGCATACGAAAATGCTTTAAGTGATAAAAGTGATACAATACATAAAAGACAAAAAACACCTATCTCATTTTTGCCTCCCCACAAAGATGCGGCAACTCCTGAAATAAGTGCCACAACTGTCATTTTCGTAATATAGCCCGAATTTTCCTTTATTCCGCCAAGAAAAAGTCCGATAATATAATCGCATACTCCGGAAAAGCTTAAATTAAATTCCCCGTCTATAATCTTTTGTGCGGTGTCTTTTACACTGTACCCATTTGGCGTTTTTATATTCTCTGTTTCTTCTATAATGTTATTTATGTTTTCTCCATACACAATATATGGTGTATATAATATAAGGAAGAAACTCAATACAAAAATCACTTTTTTCATATATGTAAATGTTCCTTTCAGTATTTTACGGCAATATTGACATAACTATATTAAATAACTCACTCACAACAGGAAGGCATATTAAAAGACACATAACCTTACCTGCCATTACTATTACATTTGACGCAGCTAAAAGTCCTGACTCCTTTAGTATATCGCTTCCCAGCCACGCAAGAAATGCTATTGCCGTAATCTTAAAGACGCTGTCTATGTACATATCCTTGCCGCCTGACGCGTTATATAAAGCTTTTGCATAAGAAATTATTTTTTCAAGCTCAGGAAGAATTAAAAAAAGCACAGTACACGCAGTCAGGACAGATATAAGCACTCCTAGGGTTTGCTTTTGTTCCTTTAGAATCAGCGAAAAAAATGCACCCAAAATTCCTAAAAGTAAGATTTTTATGATAAGCATTTTTCGCACCCTACAAGTCAAAAATTGATTTTACGGTATCAAAAAGGTAATCTATCTGCTGAATTACCATCAAAAGCACAACCACCAGCCCTGCAAGTGTTGTAAGCATTGCCTGCTCTTCTCTTCCTGCACGGACTAAAACCTGATTTAATACACTAATCAGTATTCCTATTGCCGCAATCTTAAATATTAGGTCTATTCCCATATTTTCCTCCTCGTCATATGAAAAGTATTAAAATTCCTATGCCAAAAAAACCGCCAAAAGCAAAAATAAGCTTTCTGTTTTTTTTATAGTTTTCTGCTTCATTTTCGATTTCTGATTCTAATGATTTAATTGTTTTATCTATGTTTTCAAGCTCAATCTCCTTTGACATTGTGCCCGCCCTTTCGCAAAAAGCATCAAGAATTTTTTGCGTTTCATCAGAAAATATTTTATTGCTACTAATTTTATCTTTGGCATATTTCCACGCTTGTCCAAAATCTTGCGTTTCATCATTTTTCATTTTTATATACATTTCACAGAAAAGCTCTGCTACATCGCCTGAGGCGTTTTGGGAAAGCTCTGAAATTGTCTCTAAAAGCTCTTTTGAAGAAAATGAAATTTCGTTTTTTAAAATCTGCAATACACGCTTTATCTCTTTTAAATTTTCATATTTTCGTTTAATTGCATCTGCCTTCATATATGAAAATAAAAAGCAGGACCAAAGCACCATTATTATTCCTATAAATTTAAGCATTTTGTAATTTGTGGCACCCCATTTCTCTTTTCAAGTAGTATTGCCGTTTCAAAAAGACCCAGCAGTTCTTCGTTCTTAGATAATATTTCATCAATACTGTAGCCGTGCATACTCGTAATGATTTTGCATCCTCCCTTTAGTATGCTTTTTACTGCAAAAATGTCATCTTTAGTTCCTATTTCATCCGTAATTATTACATCGGGAGAAAGTGAACGAAGTGCACATATTATTCCCTGCGATTTAGGATAAGCATCTAACACATCCGTCTGTACTCCTACATCAAATTGCGGAACTCCCAAAACGCACGATGCAATTTCGCTTCGTTCATCAACTATTGATACCTTAAATTTTGTTGACAACTGCCTTGCAATGTCGCGAAGCATTGTTGTTTTGCCCACTCCCGGCGGAGATATGATTACTGTATTTAGTATTCTTTCTTTATTAACAATATAGGGTATGCTTATGTCTGCACTTCCCTTATACTCCCTTGCGATTCTTATATTTAATCCCGAAAAGCTTTTAATATTTGTAATTTTTCCATTTTCTACTACAGCCGTTCCGCATATTCCTATTCTGTGTCCGCCGTTTATCGTTATAAAGCCGTCTACGATTTCATTCTGATACGCATAAACTGATGACCTGCAAAATGAACCTATAAGCTTTCTTATATCTTCTTCAGAAATTATAAGTGCATCTTCTGAATTTTTTGTAATTCCTCCGTTCTTTGCACAATATACATTTTTATCCGTATAATAAAGCATCAATGGTCTTTTTGCCCTGAACCTTATTTCACACAAATTATGAAAGCTGCACATTGATAATTTTGATGAGATTGAGGGAATTATTTTGGGAAGAATTTCGCCATATGCTTTGTCCATAAATGCCCTCCTTTTTTTGTTTAATTATATTCACTAAAAATTGGTTTAAGAACTTAAAATTGCCGTTTTTAAGCCTTTTTTTACTTATTTTGGAGTCAAAAACAGGTCTTTTTTATTCCTTTTTTTGTAATTTATTTACATAATTTTCTATTTTGTAAAGCCAAAAACAAAAAAAAGTAATGTTTTTTCCATTTTTTAGTAAAATACTCTCAAAGTCAGTGTTCACGCTACATACAGTGATTTTTTCCAAAATTTTACACTATTTTTTTTAATGTTTTTTGCTCAATTTTACATAATTGTTTGACAAATGAGCGAAAATATTCTATAATAGGCAATGCCGCAAAACAGGATTTAATAATTTTGTAACACTTTTGTTAGATTCAGGAGGTTTTTATGGTAAAAAAAATAGAAGCACTTTTCACAAGTGAAAAAGCTTCGTATCGCGGACCTTTAATGCGTACTGTTGCAGTAATTATGGTTATCGTGATTTCAACCCTCTTTAATGGTGCTGCACCATCTGCAAAAAATGCCCAGCTTACATCCGTTACCATTGTTGACGGAAGCAAGTGCTTTGAGGTTGAAACAAAAGGAAGCACAGTTGGCGAAGCACTTCTGCTTGCCGGAATTAAACTTGGAGAAAGTGATGTTATTTCAAAGGGTAATGAAGAAACCATTTCAGATGGCGACACAATCTTTATTAACCGTTCGAAAACAATCTATCTTGAAAATTCAGGAAAAACTTTTAAAATTCCTACAACTGAAAATACAGTCGGCGACGCTTTAGTGTCAGATGGCTTTGAGGTGGGAAAATATGACGAGGTTATCCCAGATGTGAACACACCTGTTGAGGACGGCATGACAGTCAGTGTTACAAGAGTTTATGTTGAGATATACGATGTCAAGGAAAAAATCCCATTCACAGAAAGAACTATTGAAAATCCCGAGAAAAATGTTGGATATGAAAGAGTACTTCAGGAAGGTAAAGCAGGCGTTTACACAAAAACCTTTAAAAAGGTTTCAAAAGACGGTGCCGGAATTACTGCAACCTTAATTGGTGCAGGTGTTGAAGAAGAGCCTGTTGAAAGAATAGTTGAGGTTGGAACAAAGAAGGTTTAACGCGAAAACAGTATCGGAGCTTTCGTTTTAGAAAATGAAGACGCTTCCCTTACCGAAGGCTTTACATCTGATGGTGTTCCCTTCCACGCTATGCCCGCTATGGCACAGAACAATTCTAAAACAACAATAAGCGGAAACACCGCTTATACAGCATCAGGTATTTTTAAATTTAAAAAGGTGCTAAACTGCAGAGCGAGTGCTTATGAAGGCTCAGCTGTTTCTAACGGCAAATGGGCAGGCACAACCGCTACAGGAAGAGCTCCGGTTTACGGCATTGTTGCGGTTGACCCAAGAGTTATTCCTCTAAATTCAAAGCTCTATATCGAGTCTGCCGACGGCGGAAAATCGTGGGTTTACGGTTTTGCGATTGCAGGCGACACAGGTGGCGCAATCAAAGGCGACAGAATTGACCTTTGCTATCAGACAGTAGCACAGTGCTACAGCTTTGGAAGAAGAAATGCAGTTGTATATGTGTTAGAGTAATTTTATATGTTACATTAAGGAACTTGTATAAGACAAGTTCCTTTTTTATTTTTGCAAAAAGTATAGATTTTTTCAAAAATTTATGGTATGATATATATATTATTATAAAATAGAATAGGAGTATAGGTGCATTATGAATTCAAAAGATAAAAAAAGCGCAAAAAAACCTATTGAAAATAAAAGAAACAAAGTAGCCGGCAAACCACAGGATACAAAAAATGACGAGTTTATGTCCCTATTTACATTAGTGGGCGGAATTCTTTTAGCCGTATTTTTGTATTTCCCGGATGGATTTGTAGGCTCATTTGCAAAGGATATTGTAACAGGAATGCTTGGCTGGCCTGTATACCTTTCCCCCGCCCTTTTAATCGCAATCGGTATACATAAAGCGGCAAAGCGAAACTACGAGCTACATAAATCAAAGTATATCGTTATTTCCGTAGGTCTTGGTATTTTATCAGTATTCACACACTTAGTTTCAGTCGATAAGGAAAACCCATTTTCCATCAGAAGTATTGTGTTTAACTATTCACAGGGTTCTGACGGAATAGGCGGTGGTATGCTAGGTGGTTTTGTAGCGGATATTCTGCGTGCACTCATTGGTCAGGCTGCATCTGTTATAATCTGCATAACTGCAGTTTTGGCACTCACTATGATGCTTTTTGACTGGTCCCCCGTTAAAATGCTTCTTCGCTCAATTATGAAAGCGTATATGAAAGCCAACGGAAAAAGGGTAAAGGAAGTAAAACAAGAAGAAATTAAAGCACCAAAAAAAGACACAGGCGATAATGACTTTTTAATATTTACTGATGAACAGTTAGGAATTAAACCGAATAAGACCTTAAAGGTTAAAAGAAAGCGTAAATCAGAAGAAATCGTCGCAGATGATGAGTCCTTAGAGCTTGATGAGATTTCAGGGATTGACAGTATTATTGACAGAGATGTTCCAAAATACATTGATGAAATAGTGAAAGATGAAGATGATTTTGAACCTGAAGAGAACACGCAAAAAATTGTGGATTCTCCAAAAAGGCTTACAGGTATGGAGGATGTATCCGAGGAAATGGAGGATGTTTATGAGCGTATTCCCTACACCTTCCCGTCTGTTTCTTTGTTAAATGACGCAGACTCTTCCTTTGATGACTCAAACTCTCGAACCGAGCTTCGCGAAACTGCACAAAAGCTTATAACAACACTAAAGAGCTTTAATGTTGATGCAAAGCTTTTAAATGTCAGCAAAGGCCCTGCCGTAACGAGATACGAGCTTTTATTAGGTGAGGGTATTAAGGTCAGCAAGGTTGTGGGTCTGGCAAATGACTTGGCTCTAAGACTTGCCGCTCCAAGCGTAAGAATTGAGCCTGTTCCCGGAAAAGAGGCAATCGGCATTGAAATTCCGAACAAGGCAGTCAGCGTTGTTCACATAAAAGAGGTTTTAGATTCTGCCGACTTTACAAAATTTGATTCAAAGCTTGCTTTTGCAATGGGTAAGGATATTTCGGGCAAGAATATAATATATGATTTGAGCCGTATGCCCCATGTTTTGATTGCGGGCTCTACAGGTTCAGGTAAGAGTGTGTGCATAAACACGCTTATCACAAGCTTAATTTACAAGGCTGACCCTAACGAAGTAAAGCTTTTAATGATTGACCCTAAGGTTGTAGAATTAGGCGTTTACAACGGAATTCCGCATCTTTTAATTCCTGTTGTTACAGAGCCAAGGCGTGCCTCTGGTGCTCTTTACTGGGCAGTTCAGGAAATGCTGAGAAGATATTCTTTATTTGCAGACAATAATGTTCGTGATATTAAGGGCTACAACAAAATGATTACAGCATCGGGAAGCGAAAACACTCTTCCCCACATCGTAATTATCATAGATGAGCTTGCAGATTTAATGATGGTAGCACCAAACGAGGTTGAAGACTCAATCTGCCGTCTGGCACAGATGGCCCGTGCTGCCGGTATGCATTTGGTTATTGCAACACAGCGTCCGTCTGTTGATGTTATCACAGGTTTAATTAAAGCAAATGTGCCCTCTCGTATCGCTTTTGCGGTGTCTTCTCACATTGACAGCCGTACAATTTTAGATTCAAGCGGTGCTGAAAAGTTGCTTGGCCGAGGCGATATGCTCTTTAAACCCGTTGGTGCACCAAAGCCACTTCGTATTCAGGGTGCATTTATTGATGACAAAGAGGTTGAGCGTGTCGTTGAGTTTATAAAAGGCGACTACGAGGCAAAATACGATGAAGATATTATAGAAAAAATCGATTCAGGAAAGCCTGTTAATGTGTCAGACGAATTTTCTGACCCGTCCGATAATGACGAGCTTTTGCCTAAGGCTATTGAAATTGCCGTTGAAGCAGGAAAAATTTCGGCTTCTCACCTACAAAGAAGGTTAAAGGTAGGCTTTTCAAGGGCGTCAAGAATGATTGACCAGATGCAAGAGCGTGGAATTATCAGCCCTCCTGACGGCAGTAAGCCTCGTGAGGTTTTAATAAGCAAAGAAGATTATTTAGAAATGTCTATGCAATAGGAGTTTAGATGATTTATTCAGACAAAGGTTTTTTACCCGTTTCAAAAGAGGATATGGACTATTTAGGGTGGGACGAGCTTGACTTTTTATACATTGTCGGCGACGCTTATGTTGACCACCCAAGCTTTGGTCATGCCATAATTTCAAGGGTACTTACCGCAAACGGATATCGTGTGGGAATTGTTGCACAACCTGATATTTCCACTCAGAAGTCAATAACCATTATGGGCACTCCCCGTCTTGCGGTTTTAATAAGCGCCGGAAATATGGACTCGATGGTAAACCACTATACTGCTGCAAAAAAACGCCGTAGTACAGATTCATACTCCCCGGGCGGCAAAATGGGACTTCGTCCTGACAGGGCGACTATTTCCTACTCTAACCTTGCAAGAAGAACCTTTGGAAAGGTGCCGATTTTAATTGGCGGTATTGAGGCAAGCCTTCGAAGATTTTCTCACTACGACTACTGGCAGGACAGTGTCCGCCGTTCAATTTTAGACGACTCAGGCGCAGACCTTTTAATGTATGGTATGGGCGAAAACTCTGTTTTAGAGATTGCAAGGGCGTTAGAAAACGGTGCTGATGTATCTTCTCTTCGCTCAATTCGCGGAACATGCTATATGTCAAAAGACATTTCGCATCTTAAAAAATATGTTGAAATTCCCTCGTTTGACGAGGTTAAAGATGATAAATATAAATACGCACTGGCAGAAAAGCTGTCTCACGAGGAGCAGGACCCCATTCGCGGAAAAACTGTCGTACAAAAGCATAGAGATAGGTATTTGGTACAAGTTCCGCCATCCTATCCTCTGACTCAAAAACAGTTAGACGCAGTTTATGAGCTTCCCTATACAAGGACATATCATCCGATGTATGAAGAAATGGGGAAAATTCCTGCAATTGAAGAGGTTAAGTTTAGCTTAAATTCCGTTCGCGGATGCTTTGGCGCCTGCAACTTTTGCGCGCTAACCTTTCACCAGGGAAGAATTATTCAGGCAAGAAGCAACGACTCACTTCTTCGCGAGGCAGATACCCTAATTGCTGACCCCGATTTTCGCGGATATATTCACGATGTTGGCGGTCCTACAGCAAACTTTAAGCATACTGCCTGCGAAAAACAGAAAAAGGCAGGCGCTTGCCGAGATAGGCAGTGTCTGTTCCCAACTCCTTGTAAAAACTTAAACGCTGACCACAGCGAGTATTTAGAGCTTCTTCGTGCACTTCGCAAAAAGGACGGCGTGAAAAAGGTTTTTGTAAGGTCCGGAATTCGTTTTGACTATTTATTAGAAGATGAAAACGATGAATTTTTTACAGAATTAGTTAAGCACCACATAAGCGGTCAGCTAAAGGTTGCACCTGAGCATATTTCTCAAAATGTGCTAAAGTATATGGGAAAACCAAGACGCGAGGTTTATGATAAGTTCTGTAATAAATTCTATAAAATAACGAAAAAATTAAATAAGGAACAGTATTTAGTTCCGTATTTAATGTCAAGCCACCCGGGAAGCACTTTATCTGATGCGATAGAGCTTGCACTTTACCTAAAAGAGCATAATTTGACTCCGCAACAGGTGCAGGATTTCTACCCCACTCCCGGCACGCTCTCTACCTGTATGTTCTACACAGGAATAGACCCTATAACCTTAAAACCTGTGTATGTTGCAAAAAGTCCTGAGGAAAAGGCGATGCAAAGGGCACTTTTGCAGTACAAAAATCCGTCAAACTATCATCTGGTTCTGGCGGCACTAAAAAAAGCGGGGCGTGAGGATTTAATAGGCTTTGATAAAAATTGTTTAATAAGACCAAAATATAATACTGGAGGAAAACAAAATGGCAGCACAGATTTTAGACGGAAAAGCAGTATCTCAAAGAATAAAGGACGAGTTAAAACAAGAGGTGGAGCTTCTGAAAAAAGACGGAATAAAACCGTCGCTCGCAGTAATAATCGTGGGAGATGACCCTGCTTCTAAAATATATGTTAAAAACAAAAAACTTGCTTGTGAGTACTGCGGGATTGAGTCTTTAGAGTATGCTCTTCCTGCCGAGACAACACAAGATGAACTTTTAGATTTAATAAAAAAACTAAACAACGACAACAATGTAAGCGGTATTTTGTGTCAGTTACCACTGCCTGAAGGCCTAGACGAAGAATTAGTTATAAACTCAATTTTACCAAACAAGGATGTTGATGCTTTTCATCCGTCAAATGTGGGAAAGATTATGATTGGAAACTTTGATTTTCTTCCCTGCACACCTGCAGGCGTTATGGAGCTAATCAAGGAAAGCGGAATTGAGGTTTCAGGAAAAAAATGTGTTGTTGTAGGAAGAAGCAACATTGTTGGAAAGCCTATGTCGATGCTTCTTTTACACAAAAACGGAACTGTTACTATTTGCCACTCCCGTACAAAAGATTTAAAGAAAGAATGTAAAGAAGCTGACATCTTAGTTGCAGCTGTAGGCGTTCCTGAACTTATAACAGGCGATATGGTAAAGGAAGGTGCGGTTGTAATTGATGTCGGTATGAACAGACTCCCCGACAAAAGATTAGTAGGCGATGTGAATTTTGCAGAAGCGTCTCAAAAAGCTGCTGCTATTACACCGGTTCCGGGCGGCGTAGGTCCTATGACTATCGCTATGCTTATGAAAAACACAGTTAAAGCTGCATCCATAAATAAAACAGGCAAATAATGGAGGAAGATTATGGCAGATACTACAATTGATGTATCTTTTGTAAATATAGGTCTTTTATTCGGCGACTTTGATGCAAACATCAAGCTTATTGAAAAGGAGCTTGGTGTTTCGGTTTCTGCCCGCGGCGGGTTACTTAAAATAAACGGCGACGAGGGTGCTGTAGCTTTAGCAGAAAAAGTGATTTTAAGTCTTGCAGACACTGTGGCGCGCGGAGAAGAACTAAATGAGCAAAAAATTATGTACGCAATTTCCTTAGCAACTGAGGGCGAGGAAAAAAGTCTTTCACAAATTGACAGTGACTGCGTATGTGTAACATCAAAGGGAAAGCCGATAAAAAGCAAAACCCTAGGTCAGAAACAGTATATTTCCGCTATGAAAAACAACACTATTGTTTTTGGTATCGGTCCTGCAGGTACAGGTAAAACCTACCTTGCAGTTGCAAAGGCGGTTACTGCTTTTCGAAAAAAAGAGGTAAGCAGGATTATAATTACACGCCCTGCCGTAGAAGCCGGCGAAAAGTTAGGCTTTCTTCCTGGCGATCTGCAAAACAAGGTTGACCCGTATTTGCGTCCCCTACACGATGCTCTGTATGATATGATAGGCATTGAAAGCTACAACACCTATGTTGAAAAGGGCTTGATTGAGGTAGCACCGCTTGCGTATATGCGTGGAAGAACCTTAGATAATGCATACATTATTTTAGACGAGGCACAAAACACTACTCCTGAGCAAATGAAGATGTTTTTAACAAGAATTGGCTTTGGCTCAAAAGCAATAATTACAGGCGATATAACACAGATTGATTTGCCTGACGGAAAACGCTCAGGACTGGTTGAGGCTATGAAAATTTTGTCGGGTATTGACGATATTGAATTTTGTTCGTTCTCGCACAAGGATGTTGTAAGGCATCCACTCGTTATGAAAATTATTCAGGCTTATGAAAAACACGACAACAAGATGCGCGAAAGAAACGCCAAGAAAGGCGGTAACAGAAATGGTTGAGCTTATCTGGGAAAACGAACAGGACAAGATTGAAATTACAGACGAGTTAATTGACACATTGAAAAAGTGCATCGAAAAGACATTAGAGCTTGAAAACTTTGAATTCGATGTAGAAATTAGTCTTACCTTTACCGACAACGCAGGTATTCACGAGCAGAATTTAGAATTCCGTGGGATTGACAGACCTACCGATGTTTTATCTTTCCCCCTTTTAGAGTGTGATGTTGATGGCGAGCTTATAATTTACGAAGAGGACTTCGTTGATGGTTTTGTAGCTTTAGGCGACATTTTAATTTCTGCCGAAAAGGCGGTTTTGCAGGCTGAAGAATTTGGCCACTCTTCTCTTCGCGAGTTTTGTTTTTTAACTGTTCACTCGTGTTTGCATCTTTTAGGACTTGACCACGAAAAAAGCGAGGAAGAAGAAAAGATAATGTTTAAAAAGCAAGAAGAAATTTTAAATTCGCTTAACATTTTAAGATAGGAGAATACATACTATGAAATCAAATAAATATTATGTTTTACCTTTTCTGGATAACTTTATCGCAATACTTATAAGCATTTTATTTACCGCATTCTTCGGTTCCTGGACTTCATTTCGCCCATTTGGTATTTTTATGGCTACTGCCTTAACTCTTACCATGTGCGGTCTAATATACTCAAGGATGTGGAAGCTTTCAAGAAAAAGCGAGCGTTACGGCTTCGGCATAAAATTTTCAGATGGTATAAAGTATGTTTTGCCCTTAGCAATCGTATCTGCAGTAATTGTTCTTATTTATTTTTTGTCAGAAACGGGTGTTTTGCCGTTTAAGGAAATGATTTTAAAAACATACTATGTTTTTCCCCAGAATCTCCCTCGCGAGGCGGTAAATATAACCGTGTTTGACAGGATAAATACCGTGGCAAGATTCTGGTTTTTCTATCTTACTGATTTTTCCGAAAATACCAGTTCACTCATTTTAGCTACAGGTCCGGTTTTAATGGTTTTATCTGCTGCTTTAGGAATGAAAATGGGCAAAGAAAATAAAGAATTTTTAAATGGATATCTTACTGTTACAAAAAAAATAAAAGATAAATTCAACGAATAGTGAGGCAAAAACAATGAAATATGTAGTGTTTTTAGGCGACGGAATGGCGGATTATCCGCTTGAAAAATTAAACGGCAAAACTCCCTTAATGGTGGCAAACAAACCAAATATTGACGCTCTGTGCAAATCAGGCGAGCTTGGAATTGTAAAAACAGTAGATGAGTCTATGGCTCCCGGCAGTGATGTTGCAAACCTAAGCGTTTTAGGCTTTGACCCAACACGCTACTACACAGGTCGCTCTCCCCTTGAGGCCTTAAGTATAGGTGTTAATTTGTCTGACAGGGATGTAACATTTCGTGCAAATTTAGTAACTCTTTCAGGCGAAGAAAATTATGAGGATAAAACGATGGTTGACTACTCCTCAGGCGAAATTACAACTGCCGAAGCACATGAGCTTATTGATTACATAAAAGAAAATTTAAAATTAGATAACATTTCGTTTTACGGTGGTACAAGTTATCGTCATTTAATGGTTTGGGACGGCGGTTCAACTAATGTTAAGCTTACACCTCCGCACGACATTTCAGACCGAAAGATAACAGACTACCTTCCCGAAGGCGACGGGGACAGCACTATTTTATCAATTATGAAAAAAAGCTATGAGCTACTGCTTGACCACCCTATAAACAAAGACAGAATTGCACGCGGTTTAAATCCTGCAAATTCACTTTGGGTATGGGGCGAGGGGACCAAGCCTAAGCTTTCGTACTTCGAGGATAAATATGGAATAAAAGGCACTATGATTTCTGCGGTTGACCTTTTAAAAGGTATCGGTACAGGTGCTAAAATGGATGTTTTAGAAGTCGAGGGTGCAACAGGAACTGTTGAAACAAACTTTGACGGAAAAGCAGATGCCGCAATTGATGCTTTAAAAAATGGTACAGATTTTGTTTATATTCATATGGAGGCTCCCGATGAATGCGGACATCACGGCGATTTAGAAGGCAAAATAAAGTCAATTGAGCTGATTGATGAAAAGGTTGTAGGTCCTGTAGTTGAGTATTTAAAATCAACAGGCGAGGACTTTAAAATTTTAGTAACACCCGACCATCCGACGCCAATTGCTTTAAAAACACATGTTCGTGATGCAATTCCTTTCTTAATATATGACAGCAGAAAGGATACCAAACTAAACCTTTCATATAGCGAGGAAAATGCAAAATCAACTAAGCTATATATTGAACCAGGCTATAAGTTAATGGAAAAACTGTTGGATAAATAAAAAAATAAGTGTGGCACAATGCCACACTTATTTTTTATTTATAATCCTTTCAATTGCCCTTGCAACTCCCGCGCGTCTTACATCATCTGTTACAAATGTTGCGATTTTTTTCATTCTCTCATCGCCATTTTCGGTAACTACCGCTATTCCTGCGGCACGAAGCATATCCTCATCATTTATGCTGTCGCCTATTGCAACACATCTTTCTTTAGGTATGCCTATTTCATTTGCGACCATAATCATTCCTGCCGCCTTGTTACAGCCCTTTATTCCAAGCTCAAAATAGTGCCCCTGGTCAAGAAGCGTAAGTTCATCAAGCACTGAGCCGAACAAATCCTTATTTATACACTCGCATGTAAATTTTGTAATTTTTTCATCTGGGTATTTTGTGTAAAACTCATCGGCGTTATAAATTTTCTGTCCGTTTTCAACATCGTACCACGGCGTTGTGTAGTAAACCTTTTTCTCTCCCTCAAAAAGCGCTACCGTACCCGGCATTGACAAAAACAGTTCAGCTAATTTATTTAAGGTTTCCTTTGAAATACACTTTGAAAAAATTTGCTTATCGTGTAGTCTTATATCAGCTGCCAAGCCACATAAAAAGCCATCATAGTTGGCACTTTTAAACACAAACTCAGGAATGTATGCGTACGACCTACCCGTGTTAATGAATACAAAATGCCCCTGTTTTTGAGCCTCTTTAATGGTTTTGACATTATCAGGGTGTATTACTCCGCCCTTTGCCAATGTGCCGTCTATATCTAAGAAAAATGCGTATTTTTCCATCTTATCTCTCACTTGTCCTTTGCTTAAAAAATATCCCCCAGAAATATGGGGGATATTTAGTATTTACATTATCTTAGAATCCCATTCCGCCTGGCATTCCGCCGCCCATCTGTGGTGCAGCTTCAGGTGCAGGCTTATCTGCAACTAAGCTTTCTGTTGTTAATACCATAGCAGCTACGCTTGCAGCGTTCTGAAGAGCTGAGCGTGTAACCTTTGTCGGGTCAACAATACCTGCTTTTACCATATCAACATACTCTTCTGTTAATGCGTTAAAGCCGATGTTGTCTGCTGACTCTCTAACCTTTTCTACAATAACTGAGCCTTCTAATCCTGCATTTTTAGCAATCTGTTTTACAGGCTCATCTAATGCCTTTAATACAATCTGTGCGCCTGTTTTTTCATCGCCTGAAAGAGTATCAATAAGCGCTGCAACTGCCTTTGTAGCATTGATGTATGTTGTACCACCGCCAGGTACGATACCCTCTTCAACTGCAGCCTTTGTTGCAGCTAGTGCATCTTCTATTCTAAGCTTCATTTCTTTCATTTCTGTTTCTGTTGCAGCACCAACTTTAATAACTGCTACACCGCCCGCCATTTTTGCCAAGCGTTCCTGAAGCTTTTCTTTATCAAATTCAGATGTTGTTTCTTCAATCTGTGATTTGATCTGTGCAACTCTTCCTTTGATTTCCTCAGGATCACCAGCACCGTCAACAATGATTGTGGTTTCCTTCTGGATTTTAACCTGACGGGCACGACCTAATTGTGATAACTGTGTTTCTTTAAGATCTAAGCCTAATTCTTCTGCGATAACTTCGCCGCCTGTTAAAACTGCGATATCTTTTAACATTTCTTTTCTTCTGTCGCCAAAACCAGGTGCTTTAACCGCAACACAGGTAAATGTTCCGCGCAATTTGTTAACTAAAAGTGTAGCTAATGCTTCGCCCTCAATATCCTCTGCAATGATTACAAGCTTTTTGCCCTGATTTACAATCTGCTCTAAGACAGGCAAAATATCCTGAATATTTGTTATTTTCTTATCTGTAATCAAAATGTAAGCGTCATCTAAGTCAGCTTCCATTTTATCTGTATCTGTTACCATATAAGGCGAGATGTAGCCACGGTCAAACTGCATACCCTCTACAACCTCTGAGTATGTTTCAGCAGTTTTTGATTCTTCAACTGTGATAACACCATCGTTTGTAACCTTTTCCATAGCATCAGCAATTAACTGACCAACCTTTTCATCAGCTGCTGAAATTGAAGCAACACGGGCAATATCTTCCTTGCCGTTAACTGCTGCACTTGCAGATAAAATGTACTTTGTAGCTGCATCTACTGCTTTTTGAATACCCTTTCTTACGATAATCGGGTTTGCACCTGCAGCTATATTTTTAAGTCCTTCGTGAACTAAAGCCTGAGCTAAAAGTGTTGCTGTTGTTGTACCATCGCCTGCGATGTCATTTGTTTTTGTAGCAACCTCTTTAACTAACTGTGCACCCATATTTTCGAATGCATTCTCAAGCTCAATTTCCTTTGCTATTGTAACACCGTCGTTTGTAATTAGAGGTGCACCGAACTTTTTGTCTAAAACAACATTTCTTCCTTTAGGTCCTAATGTAACCTTAACTGTATCTGCAAGCTGATTTACGCCTTTTTCCAAAGCCTTTCTTGCTTCTTCTCCAAATAAAATATCCTTAGCCATTATTTAAAACCCTCCGTTACTGAATTTTAGCAAGAACATCGCCCTGCTTTAAAATTGTGTACTCTGTTCCGTCTAATTTAATCTCTGTACCTGCATATTTGCTGGTAATAACCTTATCTCCAACTGAAAGCTCCATAACTACTTCTTTTCCGTCAATTACTCCACCCGGACCTACTGCAACAACTTCTGCAATCTGCGGCTTTTCTTTAGCTGAGCCGGGAAGCACAATTCCGCTTTTTGTTGTTTCTTCTGTTTCTACCATTTTGATGACAACTCTGTCGCCTAAAGGTTTGATGTTCATAATTTTTACCTCCTGAAATTATATGAAAAATTTTTATAAACTGTTCGTTGTTAGCACTCTCTTGTGTCGAGTGCTAAACAATAACTATATATTACCACACTTTTTTTCACTTTGCAATACTTTTCTTAAAAATAATTTATGTTTTATTGTAAATTTTTTAAATTTCTGCTATACTTAATATATGTTGTCAGTAATCGAGGTGAATCCTTTGAAAATAATAGTAATCGGCGGCGGTCCTGCAGGCATGATGGCAGCAGGTTCGGCAGCATCTTCAGGTGCAAGCGTGCTTTTAATTGAACAGAACAAGTTTTTGGGCAAAAAAATGCGAATTACAGGCAAGGGAAGATGCAACATCACAAACGCCTGTGATATTTCTGAATTTATAAATAATATTCCTGTAAATGGAAAATTTATGCACAGTGCGTTCCATTCATTTGACAATAATGATATGATAGATTTATTAAAACGCTACGGCGTCGAAACCAAGGTTGAGCGCGGCGGAAGAGTGTTCCCCACAACCGACAATGCTAAAGATGTGGTTGACGCTTTAAAAAGGTACGCAAAGGATATGGGCGTTCGTGCAATCTGCGGCACCGTTACCGAGATTTTAAAAACAGACGACGGATTTAAGGTAAGGGTAAAGGAAAAGGGCTTAGTACCTTGCGACAGAGTAATTATTGCAACAGGCGGTGCATCTTACCCACAGACGGGTTCAACAGGCGACGGCTACAGATTTTCAAAGGAATTAGGACACACTGTTGTGCCTCCCAAGCCGTCATTAGTTCCACTTGAAACCGAGGGAAAAATTGCATCTCGTCTTATGGGACTATCACTTAAAAATATCGAAATTAAAATAACTGACGAAAACGGCAAAATTTGCTACACCGATTTTGGCGAAATGCTTTTTACTCATTACGGCGTGTCAGGTCCTGTTATTTTAAGTGCAAGCTCGCATCTTAAAAATATCGAAAACAAAAAATATACTCTGTCTATCGACTTAAAACCTGCCTTAGACAGTGAAGCCTTAGACAACCGTATTATAAGAGATTTTCAAAAGGAACAAAACCGGGATTTTATAAATTCGTTAGATGCTCTTCTTCCGCAAAAAATGATTCCTGTGATTGTTGCACTTTCAAAAATTCCGGAGCGGAAAAAGGTTCGTGATATTACTAAAGCTGAGCGTCTTTGCTTGGTTAATGTAATTAAGAATTTAACTTTAACAATAACAAAGCCACGCCCTGTAGCCGAAGCTATAATTACCTCAGGCGGAGTATGCGTAAAAGAAATTAACCCTAAGACAATGGAATCTAAAATTGTTTCAGGGCTGTATTTTGCAGGCGAGGTTATCGATGTTGATGCATACACAGGCGGTTTTAACCTGCAGATTGCCTACTCTACAGGATATTTAGCAGGCGAAAACGCGGGAAAGGACTGGTAGACAATGGAAATAAAAGAAACCGATAAAATACGCGAGCGTGCGGTTTTAGTGGGTGTTCATACAGGAAGCTTAGACACACTATCCGACACAACCGAAGAAACGATTGCAGAACTGTCCCGTCTTGCTGACACTGCTGATGCTGAGGTTGTGGCATCAATGATTCAAAACAAGTCGCAGATTGAAAAAGCAACATACATCGGCGAGGGAAAAATTGAAGAGCTTAAAAATGCCTGTCTTTCGCTAGACGCTGATTTGGTAATTTTTGATGATGAGCTGTCCCCTGTTCAGATACGAAACTTAGAAAACGCCTTAAATATCAGAGTAATCGACAGAAGTATGCTTATTTTAGATATTTTTGCCCGCCACGCAGAATCTGCCGAGGGTAAAATTCAGGTAGAGCTTGCTCAGCTCCAGTACCTTTTGCCAAGGCTTACGGGTATGGGCTCTAAGCTTTCCCGTCTGGGCGGTGGTATCGGTACGAGAGGTCCAGGTGAAACTAAACTTGAAACTGACAGAAGACACATAAGGCGCAGGATTGCGCATTTGAGAGAGGAATTAGCCGAGGTTAAAAAGCATCGTGAGCTTATAAGAAACAGACGAAAAAAGGAAAATCGCTTAGTTTTAGCTTTAGTCGGCTATACAAACGCAGGAAAATCTACTCTTTTAAACTGTTTAACAGGTGCCGATGTTTTAGCACAGGACAAACTTTTTGCAACTTTAGACCCTACAATTCGTTCACTAGCTTTATCTGACAAGCGTGAGGTAATGCTTGCTGACACTGTTGGCTTTATAAGAAAACTTCCCCACCACCTGATCGAAGCGTTTAAATCTACTTTGGAAGAGGCTTTATATGCAGACGCTTTATTAATTGTGGCAGATGGTGCAGACGACGAGGTTGACACACATTTAAAAGTTGTAACAAAACTTTTATCAGACATCGGCGCAGGCGAAAAAAACACGCTGTTTGTATTTAACAAAACAGATGAATTAAAAGAAGACAAAAACTTTGCATTGCTCACAAGCGGTGCACCTTTTGTTGAGATAAGTGCCAAAAAAGGCGTTGGAATAGAAAAGCTTTTAGAAGAAATTGAAAATGTACTTCCCGAAAAGACTAAAAGAGTAACTCTTTTAATTCCGTTTTCCAAAGGACACATTTTATCTGTTCTTTATGAAAATTACACGATTTTAGACGAAAGCTATACAGAGAGCGGAACTAACATTACCTGTCTTCTAGACGCTCCTGCCTACGCAAAATTAAGAGAATATATAGTAGAGGAATAGCTATATGAAAAAAATGACATACAAGACCGTATTTGAATACGCAAGGGATGAGATGGTTGAAAAAAAATCCCGCTTTATTGCATCGGTTATGCCTGTTACAACCGAAGAAGATGCGATTTCTTTTATTAACGAAATAAAAGCAGAATTTCGCACGGCAAACCACAATGTTTATGCTTACAAAATTTCAGAAAACAACATTTGCCGTTACTCAGACGACGGCGAGCCGAGCGGAACTGCAGGCGTTCCCGTTTTAGAGGTCATAAACAAAGAGGACCTAACCGATATTGCAGTGGTTGTAACAAGATTTTTCGGCGGAACGCTTTTAGGTGCAGGAGGCTTAGTGCGTGCGTACGGAAAAAGCGCAAAGCTTGGAATTGACTGTGCTAAAATTACCGAGAAAATCTATTGCCACAAAATAGATATGTCTATGCCCTACGACCTCTTGGGAAAAGTCCGCTATCTGATTGAAAACGG
>JAZSJX010000027.1:0-16393 GCA_045534535.1 Congzhengia sp. | reverse complement strand
GACAAGGTTGGCTACAGAAAAATGGCGGTTACGGCAAATATATTATGTGTGTCAGGTCTTATTATACTTGGCGCGCTAACCCGCATAATAAATCCGTATACGGCAATTTTAATTGCGACTGTTACAACGGCTGTATCAAGTGGACTTTTAGAGGTAATCGTAAGCCCTATTATTGCGGCAATCCCGTCAGATGAAACATCCGGCTCTATGAGTATTCTTCACTCGTTTTATAGCTGGGGACAGGTTTTGACTGTTTTAGTTTCAACTCTTTTTTTTGTAATGTTTGGAAAAAACAACTGGAATATGCTCTGCCTTTTATGGACAGTAATTCCTGTTATTTCAGGTGCATTATTTTTAAAAGTACCAATAAATTCATATACCGATGAAAAAATTAAAGTACCGATGAGAAAACTGTTTAAGGTTAAGATTTTCTGGGTGTTTTTAATACTTATGCTGTGTGCAGGCGCAGCAGAACTTGGCATGGCTCAGTGGGCATCGCTTTTTGCGGAAACTGCTTTGCATGTTTCAAAAACGGTAGGCGATTTGTTTGGACCGTGCTCGTTTGCAGTAGCTATGGGAATAGGCAGAGTAATGTATGCAAAATTCTCTCAGAAGCTTAATATTTTAAACTATATAATGTTTTGCTCATTTTTATGTGTCATAAGTTATTTGATGGCGGCACTTTCGCCTAATAGCTTTTTATCACTGCTTGGTTGTACATTATGCGGTTTCTCTGTCGGAGTTATGTGGCCCGGCGTGCTTTCTATAGCATCTGTAAAGTGTCCTGAGGGAGGGACAGCACTGTTCGGCCTTTTAGCGTTTTCAGGTGATATAGGCTGTTTTGCAGGACCTAATTTTATAGCGGCAGTATCAGAAAAGGTTACAGTTAACGGCTCTGCACTTAAAGGTGGAATTTTGTTTTGTGCAATATTTCCGTTGGTTATGATAATATTTACATATGTTCTAAAATCAATGAAAGTTGGAAAAATCGATGAGTAAGTTTTTTTCGCACCTTAAAACAATAACAAAACATAGAAACAAGGTAATTTCACATTGCTTTAAATCGGGGATTTTCTGGCGGGGCATATTGCACGATTTGTCAAAATATTCATACACTGAGTTTATAAAAGGTGCAAAATATTATCAGGGAACGAGAAGCCCTAATGAAATGGAAAGAGAAGTCATAGGATACTCTGAAGCGTGGATGCACCACAAGGGCAGAAATCGTCATCACTTTGAGTACTGGGTAGACTATAACCCTGTTACAAAAAAGAATGAACCGGTTAAAATGCCGGTTGTTTTCGTAAAAGAAATGTTTTGCGACAGAGTTGCCGCAAGTAAAATATACCAGGGGAAAAACTATGTAGAAAGCCAGCCCTTAGAGTATTTTTTAAGGGGTAAGGACAGAAGAGTAATACATCCTGAAACCTCGGACCTTTTGGAAAGCTGGCTTTTAATGCTTTCTCAAAAGGGAGAAAAAGAGACATTTAAACATATTAAAAGCTATAAATAAAAAAGGCTGTAGCAATTTTGCTACAGCCTCTTTTTGGCTGGACGAAAAATGATGCAGAATGGACAAACTGAGCCAAAATGGCAATTTTACGCCATTTTGGGATACCCGAAGGCGTACGATGGTACGCCGAGAGGCGAAGTTTGTTCATATCACAAAACGAAAATTCAATGTAAAATTCGTAATATTACGAATTTTACTTAAACTTATTTATTATTTATCTATTACTTTATAAAAAAGACATTATACCAACAAACGCTTGTTTTGTGAGGTCTGCGCATTTTGCTACAGCCTCTTTTTTCTATAATTGTTTTTTTCTTATATTTATGAGTCTTACAATGGTTGGACTTAAAACAATATTTATTAAAAGCTCAAACAGGAAATTGGCAGTTGCCAGTGCATAAAAAAGTGCCATTCCCGATACGCTCATACCTAAAAGCTCTGCCATTGCATCTGCATACGGAAGAAAGAAAATATATGAGCCTAATAAGAATATTCCGGTGTTAACAACGGGGCAAATAACAGCAGAAGCAATAACTGCTACAAGACCGTTAAATTTTTTAAAATATTTGTAAACCAATCCTGCTGCCATACCGCAGAGCGTTCCCTTTAGTAAAACCGTGATAATAGTTCCCGGAACACTAAATGCCCAAAACAAAGCTCCACCGCCTGTTACCAATACAACAAAGCCGAATACAAATCCAAGCCATGCAGCAACACCTGTTCCGCACAAGGCCGCACCGATGACAATTGGAACTAATGCCATTGCAGTAGAGAACGGACCAAAAAATGTTGTGTATGTTGCCAAACACTGCACCAGCACAACGATAGCGGTCAGAATTGCACCTAAGACCATAGTCTTAGTCTCCATTTTTCTTTTTGTGTTTACCATAAAAAAATCCTCCTTGCTGTCGTTCGCATTTGCGATACAACGCATATTTATATTAGCTCAAAAGAGTAATACACAAAATGATATTTAATTGTTTTTATCATATAAAATCTTAAGCCCTGAAAGGACTAAATTTTCATCAACAGTGATTTTGTGTTTGCAGTGAGGAATAATTGAAGAAGAAAGACCACCTGTTGCATAAACGGGAAGAGCTTCGCCAAATTCCTCTATATATCTGTCAATCATGCCGTCAAGCATAGAAGCGTTGCCGAACACCACGCCCGAACGCATACAGTCAACTGTATTTTTGCCGATGACCGATTTTGGTGCTTCCAAGTCAATCTGCGGAAGCTGAGCCGTGCCGCCTGATAACGCTTTTAAAGCGATATTTACACCGGGAATAATGGAAGCTCCAAAAAACGCACCGTTTTTATCTATAATCATAATTTTAGTAGCAGTACCCATATCAATAATGAGTGATGGACTGCCATAAATATGATGCGTTGCAACGCAGGCACATATAAGGTCAGCACCGACTGACGCGGGATTGTCGCACCTTATGTTAATGCCGGTTTTAATACCTGGACCAACCTCTAATGCATCAACGCCATAAATAAACTTAACAGCGTTTCTAATAACAGAATTTAGCGGCGGAACAACGGATGAAATGATTGCACCGTCAACACTTTTTTCCAAAACATCGTGAATTGATAAAACAGCACGAATTTTTGTAGCATATTCGTCCTCGGTTTTAGATACATCTGTAGCGATTCTGGCAACGAATGAAAGCTTATCATCTATAAAGCCACCTAAAACAATGTTTGTGTTTCCAACATCTATTGCAATAATCATACTGTCCGCCTCCTTTTTCATAGGTATTTTATCAAAAAATTTAGTATTTGTCAATTAAAGTGGGATTAATAGTTGCAAAAAAAGGACTGTAGCAAAATTGCTACAGCCCATTTGTAATTGAGTGTAAATTACAGATTGTAGTATTTATCAAACTCTGCCGGGTGAGGAATTGCGGCAAGCTGACGAACTTCTTCTCTCTTTGTTGCGATGAAGTTCTTTAACAGTTCTTCAGGGAATACTCCTCCGGCTGTAAGATAGTCGTGGTCAGCCTCAAGTGCATCAAGAGCTTCGCCAAGAGAAGTAGGCAACTGAGTAAGCTTTGCTTTTTCCTCCTCAGGAAGGTGGAAAAGATTCATATCATAAGGTCCCCAGCCGTTTGCGTGTGGGTCAATCTTGTTCTTTATACCGTCAATACCTGCCATAAGAATTGCCGCATAGCAGAAATACGGATTACAGGTTGCATCCGGGTTTCTCAACTCAAATCTGCGTAATTTAGGTTCTTTTGCATATGCAGGAATACGGATAACCGCACTTCTGTTTGATGTTGCATATCCAACTGTAACCGGTGCTTCAAAGCCCGGAACAAGACGCTTAAAGGAGTTTGTACTTGGATTTGTCAATGCACATAGTGATGCTATATGCTTTAGAAGACCACCCATAAAGTAATGAGCTTCCTTGCTTAGGTTTGAATATCCGTTATCATCAGAGAATACAGGCTCGCCGTCTTTAAGCAGAAGCATATGAACATGCATACCGTTTCCTGCTTCGCCCATAACAGGCTTAGGCATAAATGTAGCCGACATTCCGTATTTTCTTGCGGTGTTATGTATAATGTATTTTATCATCATTGTTGCGTCTGCCATTTCAGACATTTTACCAAGCTCAGGTTCAATTTCAAACTGACCTGCGGCACCAACCTCAGGATGATGATAGTTAAGAGCAATTCCTGCATCGTCTATGAGCATACACATTTCGCTGCGTGCTTCATACGATACATCAAACGGTTTTGCAACATGGTAATTCTTCTGCTTCTGTACAATGTTTCCAAGTCCTTCTGCGGCACTGTTCCAGTGTGCCTGATTTGCGTCAACTGAAACACCGATAGATTCAGGCTTTACTTCCCAGCCTACATTGTCAAACATATAAAATTCGAATTCAGGCAGAATAAGCATTGTATCAGCTATACCGCTGTCTTTAAGATATTTTTCTGCCGCCACTACGATATTTCTTGGATACTGTGCAAGCGGTTTGTTTTCTGGGTTGCCGATAATCATAGCATTACCTGTCATTGAAAGTGTAGGAATTTCGCAGAACGGGTCAATAACCGCTGTGTCAGGGTCGGGGATAAATACCATATCACTCTTTTCAACCACTGCGTAACCGTAGTTGGAAGCATCAAAGCCTATACCGTTTTTCATTGTCTTTTCTGAAAAATTCTTTGCCGGTATTGTAACATGGCGGAACTGACCGTTAATATCAACCATTTTGAAGTCCACCATCTTGATGTCCTTTTCCTTAATCATCAATAAAATGTCTTCCACTGTTCTTTTCATTTATTAATCAATCCTTTCTGTGATTTTAGTACTGATTATATTATAAATTACTTGAAGGATAAAGTCAATATAAATAATGTTTTTGCCTGTCTGGCGTGTTTTTTGCATAAAGTCGGAATTTTTGTTGGGTTAACAGTTGATAACATTAAAGCTATGTGTTAGAATAGATTTAACGAAGTTAAACCTATTTAGCTAAATTCGCCTGACGGCGAGCTAGAAAAATTGCTTGGATGTTAGCAAAAATTTCGAAAATTATCAAAAAATATGTGAGGAAAAAACAATGAAATACTTAATTGTAGTTGATATGCAAAATGATTTTATTACAGGCAGTCTTGGAAGCGAATTTGCCAGGTCAATAGTTCCGGATGTAGTTGAAAAGGTTAAAACCTATGATGGTAAAGTTATATTTACCAGAGATACACATTTTTCAAACTATATGCAGACACAGGAAGGCAAAAATCTTCCGGTAGAGCATTGTATTAAAGATACTGATGGTTGGCAGATTTGTAATGAATTAAAACCGTATGTAAAAGAGGTTATAGATAAAATCACATTTGGAAGTGTTGATCTTCCAAAGATACTTAATGACTATGGCGAGGAAATTGAGAAAATCGAATTGTGCGGATTGTGCACAGATATTTGTGTAATCTCAAATGCTATGATATTAAAGGCAACATTCCCTGAAGTAAAAATAGCAGTGGATAGTAACTGCTGTGCAGGAGTTACTGTGGAAAGTCATAACACAGCACTTGATGCAATGAAAGCAGTGCAGATAGAGGTTAAGTGATTATGAGAAAGTTAGAAATAGGTGCTGTTTATAAACATTTCAAGGGAAATTTGTATCGTGTAGAGGATGTTGCAAAGCATTCTGAAACAGGCGAAACTTATGTAGTATACAGACAGATGTATGGAGAAGAATCATTGTGGATAAGACCTCTTGATATGTTTTTGGCAGAGGTCGATCGTGAGAAATATCCTGATGTTGAACAGAAATTCAGATTTGAGAGACAATAGCAATATTTTCGCGGGAGAAATTAGTCTATTTTTTAATATCAAAAAAGCGGGGTGAGTTACACCCCGCTTTTGCTATGTATAGGTCAGCTAATTTATTCTCCCCAGGAGGGATCACCCAAAGGGTAGTAGGACATATCGACATTTTTGATTGGTAAAGTTGTCAGATCGGCTGAATGGATGCCGGGTGAATCGCAGGGAACGATGCCACGAACTTTATCTGACCACCACGCTCTGAAATGTAGGGAGGATTTCAAAGCAAGAATCCGCTGGCTCTGCCAATCAATGCCAGCAATGCGGAACGGACCGTCGTCAAATGTCTGGGTCCGGTTGTTGCCGACGACAATGGATACATTTCCCACTACCAGGCAGACAGTCATACCCAAACATACTCGCATGCCGCCTCCCATAGGTGGTCTGCGAATGTATTCGCCGTCGCTGATGGAACGAACATAGGCGTCAGCTATCTCAATTGGCTCGCCGTGATATTTATCAGTCTTGCCACCCAAACGGCACGAGATATGGGAACCGACGCCGGCTTCGACGGCTTGCTTAACCACTTCAGGGTCGTAAATAAATCCAAATGCCGCAGAAACATTACGATGCAGAAGCTCGCGCAGCAGATGTGTGCCATCGGCTGGAGTACCGCCACCGGGATTATCTGAGGATTCGTTGATAATCACAGGACCTTCCTCGTAAGAGAGAGCAAGATCTACCGCTTCTGCTGCCGAATAGATCGGAGCGGTAAAATCTTTTCTGCGATTCCAAGCATACCGGGCGATTTTCATGGCGCTACTGTCAGCAGTCTCCTGGTCCTTTGCCACAGTTACCACGCTTACGCTGGAACAGGACACATCTGCATAGGGAAAACCGTGGAAAAAGGTGGAGCGCAGCAGTTTCGGGTTTTGTGATTCCTCTTCCAAGCAAAATTCACGCACATCGCTACCAGGACCAGACATAGTAAGACCTTGGGCAGACACCAGTAGCCAGGGTAATTTGACAAGTCTCATGCATGGACGAGAACCTGTTCGAACGACATCACATAGCATACTAAACATCTCACGGCCGGTCTCGTATTCATCTGAATGTGGGTAGCAACGGACGCCAATAAGTACATCAGACAAGTCCACCATATCCTGGGTAATATTGCCGTGGAGATCCAGACAAACTCCGATGGGAATGTCTTTGCCAAACGCTTCCCGAATTGCCCGTAAGATTTCACCTTCTGCATCGGGATAGCCATCAGCGGCACCTCCGCCATGCATCGCCAGTGCAATGGCATCCAGTGGTTGTTCTGCATGGGCATTGCAAAGACTCGTTACAATATTTGCCCGGGCAAATTCGAGTGTTTCTTTGGTAATGTGTCCTGAAGGAAGCATCTGATAGTTGATGGTCGGGACTAGTTCCACCCCTTGTAGAGCAGCCTCGTCGATTATTCCTCCTCTGTAATTACGAACACCGGTAGCAATTTCAATCAGTCCGTTACCTTCAGATTTCACTTTTTCAAGCACATCCTGTGTAACAAGAACATTGCCAAACCAGTTGGTTTCGTGGTAAAATCCTGCAATTGCAATACGCATAACAAATACCTCCTAAGATTTCACGGCTATAGTTTCTATGCTTTATAATACTTTAAGAAAAGCTTAATTTTTTAAAACAAATTTGACAATTGTATGATACTATACTTTATATAAAAAGTCAAGGAAGATATTGTGGTTTTAACAGTTGTAAGATACTGCAAAACATAGGTTGATAAAATAGAAATAATATGATACAATTGATGAAAATGCTAAAAGAAAAAAGGAATGTTGACACTTGAAAATAAATGGCAAAAAAATCGTTTTAATAGTCCTTGCGTTGTGCCTGATAGTAGGTGCTGTTGCAGTTTACCGCTCACAAAATCCTACACTGTTAAAGTGGAAAAAGGGTATAAAGCATAAAATCACATATCACTGGGTTGTGGCGTCTATTGACGAAACTGAAGGACTTTCCCAAATAAACGAAACGGTTTTTTATGAAAACAATGCAATAGTTACGGATAAAAAGCTAAACCCTTCAAACGATAATAAAAAGGTGTATAAAACAGATAATTGTACTCGCCTTGTAAACTACACAGATGGGTATATGGCAGATTTTCCAGAAGATATAAAATTTGATTTTAAAAAGAGCCCGATTTTTGTAAAAGTGGAGAGTGAAAACTTTGATGTTACAGTTTCAAGGGAGCTTTCTCCGTACGAGGATGTGGATGAATACATAGACTATTACCTTAACAGATTTATTTTAAATGAGTCCTACCAGAAGGGAAATAAAATAACTGTAAAAGAAGATAATCTTACAACAAAAAATGGCTATAGCGCTCAGATAATAAGTGCCACTATCAACGATAGCGGGGATGCGAGGCTTGATGGCTACGCCTATGTTTTAATAAAAACGGACACACAGTATTTTTATCGCTTCATGTTCAGATTTGATACAGGCTTTGATAAGTTCTGGAAAATTTTAGATGAAACGGTAAATAGCATTAAAATTTTTAATCCAATAGGAAATGCTGTTTACGACATTTCATATAAACCGCAGGAGCCTGCATTCTGGTCTGATGAAACAAAGGCAGTTTACAAAAAAATTAAAAATTCTGATGATATAAGATGGGGCATATTTGCGTCAGATGTGTATGATGAGGGAATTAACAAAACCATACCTCAAATTGAGAAAAATGTGGGGTATAGCTTTCCTGTAATTTTGTCGTACCTTCAATATAAATGGGATTTCCCAACTGAATTTATGCAGAAAAATTACGAGGACGGCAAAATTGTAGAGCTCACATATCAGATAACTAACAGCAATAACATAGACCTTTTCAGTTACACACCAAATTTAGATATTTACAGAGGAATAAAAGATGAGGAAATTCGCAAATTTGCCCGAAAGGCAAAGGAGTTTGGTCATCCGTTTTTGTTCCGCTTAAACAATGAAATGAACTCTGACTGGACAAGTTATTCGGGTATTATAAATATGAGCGACCCTGAAATTTATGTATCAAATTGGCGTAGGTTTTATAATATATTCAAAGAAGAGGGAGTAAATAACGCAATCTGGATATATAACCCAAACGACAACAACTATCCGCCTTGTAACTGGAACAACTTTTTAGCATACTATCCGGGGGATGAGTATGTTCAGATGATAGGTGTTACAGGCTACAACACGGGCACATACTACAGTGAGGTTACCGGCGAGGTGTGGCGTGAATTTGAAACAATTTACGACGAAATTGATGCAAAATATCAGCCGTTTTTCAGTGAGTTTCCGTGGATAATTACTGAGTTTAGCAGCAGCTCTGTAGGTGGAAATAAGGTAAAATGGATAGATGATATGTTTGGTTGCATAAATAAGTATAAAAATATAAAAATTGCGGTATGGTTCAGCTACGCTGACTACGACTACAGACCTGGTTTTGAAGGTAAGGTTTCACGCCCTTATTGGCTTGATGAAACAGAAGAAACACTAAATGCATTTTCTATGGGAATTAAAAAAAGCAGAGCCGTTGATGGTTGGAAATGAATTTTTTTAATGAATGTATATAAATCTGATTAAAAATAGTTGAAATTATAAATATATTGTGATACAATGTACGGGTGTTAATTTTTAAAATTGCATGCACCCGTGGCGGAATTGGCAGACGCGCACGGTTCAGGTCCGTGTGCCGGCAACGGCTTAGGAGTTCAAATCTCCTTGGGTGCACCAAAAATGGGGGTAAATAACCCGAATTTTAACTATAAGGAATTAGGAAGTGTAAATTGTGGAAAACATGTATGGTGTTTCAATTAAGTGGCTTGCAGTAACCTCTTTTGAGATGCGATTCAATGGTTTAACCGTGGTTACAGATCCGTATATTACAGAATGTGTGGGTACCGATCTTAATTGGGAGGCTGTGGAAAACTGCGACATTATGTGCTTAGGTCATGCACATTGGGATCATGTTACAGATATTCCAAGATTGGTTGAAAAATATAAACCGAAGATTCTTTGCGGAGATCAGACTGCAATGCCTCTTGCAAGGTGGCTTAACTATACTCCTTCATACATTTATCCTATGTATCCCGACACAGAGCTGGATTTTGGCGATGTAAAAATTCGCGCACTCTACGGAAGGCATACAAATTTGGGAAGTGGATTTAATGATTTGTGTGATCGTCTTGAAACAAATGAAAATTGTTTAAAAGACCCGGGTATGGCATCCTTGCAGGCGGTTGGAAGTTTAGAATACCGAAACTTTTTGTTTACCCTCCCCAATGGAACAAAAATTTTGCTTTGGGGAAACGATCCTACAATAGAGCAGTTAAATATCTGTAAAGCCTTAAAACCGGATATTGCAATTATTCAGCGCTCTGTGGGTGATGAACCAATTGCTGAAAAAGCGAGATTTGCAGCTGAAATCGGATGTAAGGTCCTGATTCCTCACCACCATGATTTCCGTGGAGTTGAAGATCCTGCAATTGTTGAAAAATTCAAAGAGGAATTTTTAAAGCTTGTACCTGACGGCATTTTTATTACTCCCGAACATGGCAAGTGGATTGATCTGTAAAAACTTTTTTTAATTGAAGAATGTTTAAACAAAAAAATAAGAGATTATATAAAAAGCTCATTTGGAAACAAATGAGCTTTTTCGTTATTTAATATTCGCTGTTTCTGCCAGCATATTTTCAATAAATATCCCGTATCCTCTTTTTGGGTCATTTACAAAAACATGGGTTACAGCACCGATTATTTTTCCGTCCTGTATAATAGGTGAACCGCTCATTCCTTGAACAATACCGCCTGTTTTATCAATCAAACGCTTGTCTTTAACATTTATGACCATATTTTTATCGTTCTGAGCATACTTCATAATTTTTACAATTTCAACCTCAAAGCGTTCTACCTTTGTGTCATCAATATTTGCTAAGATTTCGGCTTTTCCTGTCCTTACCTGAGATTTAGAAGCAACGGGCAGAGGTGCATTTGTAATGTCTTCTATATAGGTTTCGTCTAATTCTCCAAAAATTCCGCGTTCGGTGTTTGTGTATATAACACCAATATCGGCTCGGCTCTGATCGAAAATCCCCTGAAGTTCGCCGGGTTCACCCCTTTTTCCTTTTTTCACATCGGTAATCGTTGCAACTGCAATACTTCCTTGTGAAACGGGCATCAAGGAGCCTGTGTCAATATCTGTTATAGGATGCCCTAAAGCACCATATACATTGGAGTTTTTATCAATAAAGGTTAAAGTTCCGATGCCTGCAGTGGAATCACGAACCCATATGCCAAGTTTGTAGCCATCCTTTGTTTTTATCGGGGTAATCTTCTTTTTATAAGTTTTTCCGTTTCGCACAACGCCTAATTCCAAGGTGCTTCCATCTGAGCTTGATACAATTTCCCCAAATTGTTCAACGGTGTGTAGAGCGACGCCGTTAACGCTTATAATCATATCTGCATTTTTAATATCACAGTCCTTTTTAGCATCCAATGCGTTTCCGTTTTCTCCTGTAATTTTTTCAGTTTTCACACACATAAGTCCGTGTGTGAAAAGCTTTATTCCTACGGTTTTACCACCTGGTATAATCTTTTCGCAAGGCAGAATATCAACCTCAACGCTTTTTATGGGAATAACACCAAAAAGCTTAACCTGAGCGTTGTATCCGCCGCTTTCGGCAACAGTATTTGATGCCAAAACATCTACAGTATATGGAGAGCCTTCTCTGATTTCTAAGCTTTCGCCATCAAAAATTTTAATTTTGTCAGGGAAATATACATCACATTCTACAAACATTGCAACTATTGTAACAATTAAAGAAATTGAAAATATACTGACTCTTTTTTTCATTTGTGCCTGCAACTTATCACATCCTTAATTTTTATCTCGAATATATTATTACTTTTTTACACTTTTAAATACTAATTATTATTTACACGATTTCCAAAATCTTCTAATGATTTAAAACGATATCCTTTTTGCTTTAGGTCGTTAATTACTCTTTCCAACACATTAGCATTATCTTCTGAAACTGCATGAAGAAGCAAAATTGCACCGTCGTGAACGCCCTCTGTAATTTGCTTGTAGGCAAAATCTTCGCCCTTTTGATTTTTCACATCCCAATCTTTATAGGCAAAGCTCCAGAAAACGCTTGTTAAGCCTAAATCCTGCGTTAAAGAGAGCGTACGCTCAGAATATTCTCCCATAGGCGGACGGAAAAATTTCATTTTTTCGCCTGTCAGCTCGGTAAAACTGTTTGAAAGCCCAACGATTTCATTTTTAAGCTTTTCGATATCTAAAACATTCGGCATAGACGGATGGTTAATTGTGTGATTTCCAACAATGTGCCCCTCGGCTACCATTCTTTTTATAAGCTCAGGCTCATTTTTTATGTAAGGACCTGTAACAAAAAAGGCGGCGGGCACTTCTGTTTTCTTTAAAACATCTAAAATTTTGGCGGTGTATCCATTTTCATAGCCCTCGTCGAATGTAAGGTATAAAGAGCGCGGTTCGCAGTCTTTATAAATTGCACCATATTTATCTAAAACATCAGTTATATAAGACGGAATATCAGGTGGTGCGTTTTTATTTTTCTTAAGACCCCAGCCGTATTTTTTGTTGGGTAGCTCGCTGTATTTTCCCGGATTTAGCTTTTTGGAAACTGCAATTACAGTCGGCACAACATCTTCTGAAATTTCGTTTTTAAAAACGCTTTTGGAAGTGCATCCTGAAAGCAGGAAACAGACTGCGACTAAAAGAAGAGCACATATTTTTTTCATTTTCTTTTACCCCATATTTTTTTTATTATTATATTTAAAAAACTTTAAAAAATTCATAAAATTTAATCAATGTGTAACAATTATTGTGTATAATAAAAAAAAGAATACTGAAGAGAGAGTGAACAAATGAAAGTCGGCGGAAGAAAATATAAATTTACGCCAAACAGAAATACGAAAATAGTATTTCTAATATTGCTATTGCTGCTTGTGTGGCTTGTAACGAGCGTTGCATCTTGTGCAAGATATAATCTTGTTTTAAAAGGGGACAAGTATGTAAGTGAGCCAGTTTTGTATCCTGAATTTAAGGTAAGGGAATGCAAAACGCCTGACGGCACGCCAACGGCTGACTATTTTGAAATTTACCCGCCTGATGAAAATAAAAAGGTTATTTATTTAACCTTTGACGACGGACCGTCTAAAAAAGACACGCCAAAGGTTTTGGATGTTTTAAAAAAATACAATGTTGACGCTACATTTTTTGTAATAGGAAAAAACGCAGAAAAAAATCCTGAAATTTTAAAAAGAATGGTAAGAGAGGGGCACTCTGTTGCCTGCCATTCGTATTCTCACAACTACGATGTTTTATATGGCAGTACTGAGGGATTTAGAGAAGAAATAACAAAGACAAGAGAAGTAGTAAAAAATATTATAGGCGAAAACTATGCTGATATTATCCGCTTTCCGGGCGGGGCTTTTCGTGAAGAGAGGGCAGAGTTTAAAGAGATTTTAATTGAAGAAAATATGCCGTTTGTTAACTGGAACTGTTTAACAGGTGATTCTGAAACTAAAAATCCTGTTCCGGCAAATCTTCTTGCAAGGGCTAAAAAAACTGCATCAAAGGCGCCTGAAAACTGCCTTGTAATGCTTATGCACGATACGGGAACAAAGCAGGCAACGGTTGACGCTTTGCCCGGAATAATTGAGTATTTTATGGATTTAGGCTACGAATTTTGTACGCTGACGAGGTACTGATAAAAAGGGGCAAAAACTTTTGCCTCTTTTTTTAAAATATATGAAACTTTTTAAATTAACTTTCGTATAAGTACTTGGAAAGTAAAAAATACATAAAGGAGAAATTTTAAACTATGAAAAAACTTACCATTATAATTACACTAATTGCTCTCGTTGCGTCTTTTACAGCGTGTGGCAAAGATGAAAAGGCTCAAGATGTATCAACAGGCACACAGGTTGAAACAGGAACACAAAAAGAAGAGACTGAAATTTCAGAAAATGAGTCTGAAGTAAAGGAAGAAGATAAAAAGGAAGAAGAAAAAGTAGTTGAATCTTCAAAACCGTCAGAGGCTCCAAAACCAACCGAAGCACCAAAACCAACAGAAAAACCATCAGAAAAACCGTCTGAAACACCATCTGCAAAACCAACCGAGAAACCTTCTGAAAAACCGCAGACAGATACCAGAAGTCTAAAGCAGATTATGTCAGAATTGATTTCAGGTATTAACGATACGCCAAAGCTTATGGAATTAGAGCTTGATTCGGAAAATTTTTCGGCTTTTGCATTTGCCGACTATGTAGATGGGGCAGAGGGCTTGGTAAGTGAACCTATGATGGGCTCTTTTGCTCATTCTGTTGTATTAGTACGCTTGCCCGAGGGTGCAGATGTTAACGCTTTTGCAAGCCAGATGAAATCAAAGGCAGACCCAAGAAAATGGATATGCGTTGAAGCAGAAAAGGTAACAGTTACAAAAAAAGGCAATTTAGTATTATTAGTTATGTCGTCAACTGATGTTGCCAATACAATAACATCAAGATTTACAAAATAACATTTGTGAGGGAAGACAATGCTTTTTTCAGGTATTACATTTTTATATTTCTTTCTTCCGTTTATGGCGTTTTACTATGTAATACCTAAAAAATGGAGGAATGCATTTTTACTTGCAGTAAGTGTACTTTTCTACTTTTTAGGCGAGCCTTTTTATGTATCAATTCTTTTGGTGTCGTCAATTTCCGACTTTTTGCACGGGCTTTATATAGAAAAGCACAGAGGCGAGAAAAAAGCCAAGGCTTTACTTGTTTCCTCGATAGTTGTAAACCTTGCGCTTCTGGGATTTTTCAAGTACACAGACTTTTTCATAACAACAATAAATACGGTGTTTAGTACTAATATACCGCTGACAAACATACCGCTGCCAATCGGAATAAGCTTTTTTACATTCCAGACTATGAGCTACACGATAGATGTGTATCGTGGAAATGCAAGGGTGCAGAAAAACCTTGCAACCTTTGCGACATATGTTTGCCTTTTCCCACAGCTTATTGCAGGTCCGATTGTAAGATATACGGATGTTTCAAAAGAGCTTGAAGAAAGAAAAGTGAGGGCAGAAGATGTCGCCCAGGGTATAATCCGTTTTTGCGTAGGTTTAGGCAAGAAGGTGCTTATTGCAAACCTTTTAGGCGAGCTTTGTGCAAACTTTTTGGCGACAGACGAAAAGTCGATTTTGTTTTACTGGATATACGCATTTTCATTTAGCCTGCAGATTTACTTTGACTTTTCCGGCTACAGCGATATGGCAATCGGTCTTGGAAAAATGTTCGGCTTTAATTTCCCGGAAAACTTTAACTATCCGTTTATGTCGCGCTCGATAACTGAGTTCTGGAGAAGATGGCATATGACATTGGGTAGCTGGTTTAAGGACTATGTATACATCCCGCTTGGCGGAAACAGAGTTTCAAAGGGCAAGTGGATAAGAAATATAGCGGTTGTGTGGCTACTCACAGGTTTCTGGCATGGTGCACAGTGGAATTTTGTTATATGGGGCGCATTTTTTGGAGTGCTCTTAGCGATAGAAAAGCTGTGGCTCGGAAAAATCTTGGACAAGCTTCCAAAAACCGTAAACCATATATACACGCTGATATTAGTGCTAATAAGCTTTGTAATATTTAATGCAAACGGCGTTTTGGGAATAGTGTCCGATTTTCGCGGATTATTTGGTGCAGATAAAATTCCCTTTGTAAATGCACAAACCATTTATAATTTAAAAAGCTATGCACTGATACTTTTAATTGCGGTTGCAGGCTCTACAACACTTCCTAAAAAGGTCTGGACGACACTTACTAAACACACAGGCGCAATATTAGAGCCTGTATGTGCAGTGATTATTTTAATAGTATCGACGGCGTTTATAATTGACGGTTCATTTAACCCATTTTTATATTTTAGGTTTTGATTATGAAAATAAAAAACATCTTAACAATTACATTATTTAGTTTAATATTGTTCGGCTTATCCTTTGCATCATTTATCATTTCGGATAAGGATATTTCTACTTCCGAAAGAAGAAAACTCGCGCAGTTTTCATCCGTTACAGAAGAAAGCATTTTTGACAGCGAGTTTTCAGGAAAGCTTGAAACCTATCTTTTAGACCAGTTTCCGTTAAGAGATGGATTAAGAAGAGTAAACGCATCTACAAGATATAATGTTTTAGGTCAAAAGGATGTAAATGGCATCTGGATTCAAAACGGGGGCATCTTTAAGGACGAGGGTGCGTTAGACGAAAAACAGGTGTTATATGGCATTGGAATTATAAACAGACTGACAGATAGCCTTTCTGATATGAATGTTTACTATTCTTTGATTCCTGACAAAAATTACTTTTTAGAAAGTGATAAAGACCATGTAAGGTTTGACTATGACGGCTTTTTTAAACTTGTAAACGAAAACATCGGCTCTGCTAATTACATTGATATTTTAGGTGCCTTAGAACTTGATGACTACTACAAAACCGACACCCATTGGTCTCAGGACAAACTATTTAAAGCGGTTAAAAA
>JAZSJX010000054.1:0-3674 GCA_045534535.1 Congzhengia sp. | reverse complement strand
TGATAATCTTACAAAACCGTCTATAAAAAATCCGTTTGTAAATATTGCTTTCTGTGATGAAAGCTCGGCAGCGTCTAGCGTAACTTTAAAGCTTATCGTAACGCTTCCGTTTGCAGGAACTGTTATGCTTTCACTTAATGTGCTCGTTGCAGTAAACTCCTTAGGGTACACCGTAACTATAGTTTTTCCGTTTGAAACTGCCGTTTTGTCGCCTGAAATTCTAACTGAATTTTTGTCAAAAACAACATCTGTTTTTCCCTTGTTTTCTGCAGTAAAGGTTATGTTAAATGAATTTTGCTCATCTAAAAGCTTGTCCTTTAAACTGAGCTTTGTTTTTCCATTATCGCCCTTTAGCAAAACATCTGTCTTTATTGCCGCTACTGTATTTACTAAACCTGCACCCTGCATCCTCGGCGAATACGGAATAGATGTCGTTGCGGTTGGTTTGTATGTGCAAGGCTCAGCTGTTGACATCATACGATTTTCTATTTCTAAAGTCCTTTCTTTTCCTGTTGGAATTAAAGACTTTTCTTCTTCTGTACTTGCAGAAATTTTTGCATCGTAAAACTCGTTCATTATAGCAACAATTCCCGCGATGTGAGGCGCCGCCATTGATGTTCCGCCTAAGATTTGGTATTTGTTGTCTGCCACAGAGGAATAAATGTATCTTCCGGGTGCTGTGATTTCAGGCTTTAGTTCTAAATTCTCTGACACGCCAAAGCTAGATGTCGGCGCCATCTCCCCTCCTCTGTTTACTAAAACCTGTGTGTTTCCTGACCAGGACATTGTATTCATTGCAGAGCCTACCGAGGTTGCACTCGAAACCTCGGCGGGTATGCCACTCGTTGAATAGTCTATATTTTCGGGCAAAGTTAAATCGTTTTCAAACTGATTTCCGCTGTTTCCGCTCGCAACGCAAAGAAACATTCCCGCGTTTTTTGCGTTGTCCATAATTGTATTGTAGCCTTCATAATTTACGCTTGAAAAATATTTTGTTCCAAAGCTCATATTTACTACACAGGCACCGAGCGCTGCCGCATGCTCTAATGCCGCAAAAAAGGCTTCATCACTAAAAGAGCCGTTAGCATCAGTAATTTTCATAAGCGCAAGCTGAGCGTCCTTTGCAACGCCTGTAAAATTTGTGCCGTCGGGAAGCGTTCCGTTGTTTCCTCCCGCAATTCCCGCCACATGTGTGCCGTGCGTATTTATTTCACTGTAGGTTGAATAGTCTCCCTCGCCGTAGTCATACGCAAAGGGGATTTTTTCATTTTTCCACGCCTGACCTGCTGAAAAAGATGTGCTCATTTTGGTGTTTGACAAAACCTCTGGCATATCAGCTTCTTTATACTTAGGACTCTCTACCGCACCTTTAAAGATGTTATGCTCTGTATCAAATTCGGAGTCAATAACTGCAATCAGCTGTCCTCTTCCTGTATAGCCGCTTGTCGTAAGGGAAGATGTTTGAAGTTGTGTAGAATTTGTCATCTCGCTCGCATTAGATACAAAAAACTCCATTTTGTGCTTTTGAGAAATGTAAACATTTTTTACACCAGGAATATTTTTAATCGTTTCCAGATCACTTTTTTTGCCCTCTATTGAAAATCCGTTAAAAAGCGATGTGTATGTATAGCCTTTTTTTGTGTTGTTGTTCGTTCTTTTTGAAATTTCACTATGCACACTCGCCTGTATTTTAAGGTTTTGTGCTTCTATTTTTTGACCCTCGTAGGTTTTATTATAATCTGTTCCTATTTCCTGTGCCTCATCTTCCGCCAAAACCGCATCGCCCGACACCTCAACAATAAAGGTAACTAAGCTTTCATCATCTATTTTAAATTTTTCTTCTGCACTCGCCGGAATAAACTGTGAAATAGCTATAAAAACAACTGTCAGTATAGCAAAAAACCTCTTCTTCATCACTACTTCCTCCGCTTTTATTCTAATATTTTAATTATACACCTTTTGCTTATTTTTTACAATATCTTTTTTAAATTAGTATAACTTTTGCGTGTTAATACTTAATTCATTGACAAAACAAAAACTATATAGTATGATAATAATTGTACTATTTTCTTAAATCTTTTAAATAGGAGAATGATTTTAAATGAGTTTAATGGTTGTGCCGGTTATTACATATATTTTTGCAGTAATTTTCGTTTTGTGTATAGGATATCAGTTCATATATATTTTTATCCCGTTTATAAAAAAAGAAAAAGAGCTTACCGCCAAGAAAAAGAATAAATACGCGGTTTTAATCCCTGCCCGAAATGAAGAAAAGGTTATCCCCCACTTAATTGCAAGCATAAAGGGGCAGACATATCCTTCTGACCTTATTGATATTTTTGTTATTGCAGACAACTGTACCGACAAAACCGCCGAGGTTTCGGTAAAAGCAGGTGCTTTTCGTGTTATCACAAGGCATAATAAAGAGCTTATCGGAAAAGGCTATGCGTTAGACTATGCTTTGGGCGTAATCCGCGAGGATTATCCTGACAACAACTACGAGGGATACTTCGTTTTTGATGCCGATAATTTGCTTGACGAAAACTACATTGAAGAAATGAATAAGATGTTTACGAACGGAAGCAGAATTTTAACAAGCTACAGAAACACGAAAAACTACGGCACAAGCTGGGTTTCGGCTGGTGGCTCGCTTTGGTACTTAAGAGAATCTAAGTTTTTAAATTGTCCGAGAACGCTTTTAAATACAAGCTGTGCAATCTCGGGAACAGGCTTTTTGGTTCACAGAGAGATTTTAGAAAAGGTCGGCGGCTGGAAATTCTTCCTTTTAACAGAAGATATTGAGTTTAGTCTGCACAATGTTTTAGACGGCGAAAAAATCGACTACTGCGGCAGTGCGGTTCTCTATGATGAACAGCCTGTAAAATTTGACCAGTCATGGCGTCAGCGTATGAGATGGACAAGGGGCTCTATGCAGGTTACCAGAAAATATTTCTTTAAAATGGTTAAGGGATTGTTCACAGGAAAAGGCTTTGCGTGCTTTGATCTTGCCGTGGCTACGATGATTCCGCTTATTTTAACAATCCTAGGTGCTGCGGTTTATTGCTTGTTTGGCGCGATAGGTATTATTTTAGCGTTCACAGGAAATGCGGCAAACTTAAGTGTTGTTATACGCTCTCTTTTAGAGTCTTTTGTAAATTCCTATTTTATGCTTTTGGCAATCGGAGCTATAACTACTGTAAGCGAATGGCACAAAATTTTTGCACCGATGCACAAAAAGGTGCTCTACACTTTCACTTTTCCGTTCTTTATGCTTTCATATATTCCGATAACCTTAGTTGCTCTTTTCTCAAAGGATGTCAGCTGGAAGCCAATTTATCACACAGATGCAAAGTCATTAGATGATGTAAGATAAAACAAAGAGGCTGTAGCAAAATGCGCAGACCTCACAAAACAGATTTAAATTTAAACTAATTAAAAATAAAAGGGGACTGTAGCATAACGCTACAGTCCCTTTATTTCGGTTTTTCTTGTTTAACCATATAAATTCATTACTTTTTTCTAAAAAACGAATATAAACCTATTTTTGAGCTTCCATTTTTTGTCATTTCTTTATTATTTTTATAATTCTTTCAAAATCCTCTGTTGAGTAGTAAGGAATTTCTATTTTTCCTTTTGTCTTTTTATGAACTATTTTTATCTTTGTTCCTAAGTCC
>JAZSJX010000070.1:0-2052 GCA_045534535.1 Congzhengia sp. | reverse complement strand
TTCTTGATGAAGAAACAGGTCTCAGATTCAGAGCGATCGGCGGAGGCCCATGTCTTAACCTTTGGAGTCAGGAAGAAATTGCAAAGAGACTGGAAGAATTAAACGGCAACGAATTTATTGGAACTGCTGTTCACGAACAGTATTTCTATCCCGACTATTTTAACTATATTCCTGATTATGCAGAAAGGTATTATCTGCTAGGTAAAATTTTAAAAGAATACGGATACCGCTTTATCACAGCTGATGAAATAAAATAACAGATAAACAAAGATATTTTATAGTCTGTTGTTTTTAAACTCCTTTGGCGATATCCCCATTATTTTTTTAAAATTACGATAAAAAGTAGAAAAATCATTATATCCACAGAGTCCGTAAATCGCGGTTATTTTATAACCATCTTTTATGTACTCTGTGGCTTTTTTTATTCGGCAGATATTTAAGTAACTGTTAAATGAGTGCCCGGTCAGTTTATAAAAAAGTGCGCAGAAATTGTTTTTTGACATAGCAGAGCGTTTGCAAATTTCGTCAAGAGTTATTCGTTCTGTAAAATTATTCTCGATGTATTCGATACAATGCATAACGAATTGTTTGCTATTTTCAAAATATTCAGGCAAAGTATTTTTTTCAAAATAGTTTCGTGCTAAAACAGAGACCAGCAAAACGGCATAAGAATGGATGATTTCGCTAAAACCAAAATCCTTTAAATTAAATTCATTCAGCATCCTCTCCATTATAGATTCAATATAAAATATATCTTTCGAATCAATAGAAACCTTAGGAAGAATGTCTTTGTCTGTCAAAAGATTGCGAAGAAAGAGCGAAACAAGTTTGTTGTTTGGATTTACTTCACCTAAAAAATCAGGCATAAAAGAAAAAGAATAAAATACGGCGTTCGGTTCAGGAACTATATAGTGAACAACCCCGGGAGGAATGATAAACATATCACTCTGGCGCAACTTAGATGAATTGTTTCCTATGAAATGCATTATACTGCCTTTGGCAATGTAGTATACCTGAAAATATTCATGGGTGTGAGGCTTTTTTGCCTCATATGCATTTTCTACCTTTTGTATATGGAATTTCTCTGCTGCGTTGTTGTAATAAGAGAGTACAAAGTTTTTAATATCCATATTCTTTTCACCTCAAGGTAATTTTAGCACATATATCTACAATATGCAATATATAAAATACAAAATGCAATTAAAGTATATAAATAAAATGATATAATCATATAAAAGGTGAAAGGAGACTATTCTATGTCTAAAAAAACTTATTTTTATATCGATGATGTAATCTGGCTAATGCGTGATTTGACAAGAGAAAGACCGAGTTCGCTTTTTGATAATTTTTTTATGAAAATCCTAAAACATGCTCATGAAAGATATGGTCTTAAAGTGCAGTTAAACTTGTTTTACAGGACTGACTTTTATTACGGAAATGATGAATTTACACTTAAACTCTTAGGATAAAAAAAGATTGACTTTTAAATTTGATTGTAATATAATGGAACGAGAAGGAGGAATGATTATGAAATCATTTGATATTTTATTAGGCTCTATTAACGACATTAAGGCGTTTGTTAACATCGTAAACAAATATGAATTTGATGTTGATTTAACATCAGGAAGATATGTTGTTGACGCAAAATCTATTATGGGTATTTTCAGTTTAGATTTGAGCAAAGTTATTAAAGTTGATATTCACTCAGACAGCGAAAGTGCTGACAAGTTTATCGAGGAAATCAAACCTTATATCCAGTAATTTTTAAAAATTAAGAGGCTGTAGCAATTTTGCTACAGCCTCTTTTGGGCTGGACGAAAAATGATGCAGAATGGACAAACTGAGCCAAAATGGCAGTTTCATGCCTTTTTGGGATGCCCGAAGGCGTACGATGGTACGCCGAGAGGCGAAGTTTGTTCATATCACAAAACAAAAATTAAAAGGGAAATTCACATCTAATGTGAATTTCCCTTCATTTTTTAATTCGTTTAAATCTGTTTTGTGAGGTCTGCGCATTTTGCTACAGCCCCCTTTTTGCTCTATAAAAGTTTT
>JAZSJX010000030.1:0-5846 GCA_045534535.1 Congzhengia sp. | reverse complement strand
TATCGTAAATTTTTATATCTCCGTATCTCATATTTCCCCCTAAAAGACCGCCTCAACATACCCATTTTTATGAGTACAGGTAATTAAAAGCATTTCTTTTTCATTTGTTGCCGTAACCAATATGTCGTTTATGCCTACTGCAAGATACATCCTAGAGAGCATATCGTTTTGTGCCATAACACCAATCATATTACCTCTTAAATCGCTTGTAATCTTTCTTTCCCCGACATCAATAGTTATAGTTTCACCCTCTAAAACATCAGTTGAAAGTGTTAATTTTTGTCCGGTAGTCAGATTTTCTATTATAATTCCATCGGGACACTCGGCATAATTTACAGTATTTATTTTAAACACAGGCTCATTTTTATATATTCCCTGATTTACTATTCTCGCCTCATTTAATCGTTTTGAAAACACCTCAGGAAATGTTACGGTCCCACATAAAAGCTTTTCTTTTTTTAGAATTGACTCACAGTTTTCTGAAACATCCTCAAAATACGGATAGTCTGAAACAAGCTGCATTACAAACGGAACATAAATACCTTGCCTTTTTTTAGGCTCAAAATTTGTGCATCTGCATTCAATTTTTCGGCTATTGCGGTTAGAAATAACAAATAGTGTTCCCGGGCTTGAAAAAACAGTTGCCGCACGGGATGTTAAAACTCCCCTTTCGTCCTTAATGTCCCCCGATATCGTTATCGTCCTCGGAAAATGTGAAATGCCTGTAACGGTCTGCCCCGGGACTCCGGGATATCTTACTGTCTGCACCGCAGTATCCGGAAACGAAAGTCCTGTAATTTCAGTAATGTTAAAGTCCGCACCCGTGCCTCCACGCATAGTTATTCGTCCTGACTCATTTTCATAAATCAATTTCATAACTTCTTCCTTTCTGCCTGCAATTTAGTTAAAAAATGTGTTGTATTTGCAGGCAAATACAACACACTAAGGCTATTATTCTCCACGAAGCTTGTTTAGAGCTGCGTGATTTTGTGCTGAGATGAGCTGCTCTGAAACAGTTTCTCCGCTGCCAAATAAATTATAGGTTGCAGAGTATGTATTTCCCCCAAATTCTCTTCCTAAAAGGCTTCCAAAGGAAAGTCCTCCCTCATAAAGCAATTCGCTAACACCTTCAAAGAGTCCTAAAATTTCTGTCTGAAAACCTGATTTGAAGTTTTCGGCAGTAAGCTCCCCATACTTAAAAAACTCCTCAGGAATGTTCTCAAATTCACTCTCTACAGCCGTCTTTACACTTTGTGCAGCGAGCGTGTAGTCATCCTTATAAAGCTCTTTTGCTATTTGCTCTGTAAGTGATTTTTTCTCCCCATAGTCTTTAAAATACTCTACAAAGCCTTCGTCTTCTTGTGAAAGCAAAAGCTTTGCCAAAATATCGGCATCTTCTATTGACAAGTTTCTCATCTCGCCAAAAAACTCGTCAAAGTTTTCTATACCAAGCCCTTGTCCACGCTCTTTAAGAGCCGTTATTGTTTCATTAAATGCCTTAAGCTTTTCAATATCTTCATCCAGGTCAGTAAGAGTGTGTTCATCAAACACCAACGGCTCGCCGTTTGGATAATATCCATAAATCCATATTTTCTTACTGTCAAATCCCTTTTCTCCTCCGCCAAAGCCGAAAAGCTTTTCTTCATACTTTTCTCTTGAAGCTGAAATCTGTTGGAAGAGCTTTTCTGCATCATTGGCAGTATTTGAAAAATTTTCTTTTAAGGCATTTTCGTAATCTTTTAGCGTGCCGACTCTGTAATCGTAAATCTCCTTGGTGTACTTATACCACTCCTGCGAGTTTTTGGAAAAATAGGCATCCCTTATCTGACCAAGCCTTGTATAGTACTCCTCTTCGTTTATAACGCCGTACTCAAGCTGAGCCTTTAACGCCTTGTATCTTATGTCAAAGGCACGGCGGACATTTATATCGGATTGATAAAGTGCCTTTTTATAGCCGTTATCCAGTGCTTTTGAGATTTCCTGTCCGAGCTGTTCTGCCTCTTTTACCAGCTCTTTCGGGTCAGCACCGTTTAGAATATCCTTTAGTTCTTTTTTGTCTGCTATCTTTAACGCCTCCCCTTAAAATAATGTTGAAAGACGCTCCGCAACATCCACTTCGCTCCTGTTTGCTACATCTTTTACTTTAAACTTTTCCTTAAGCATACGGATTTTCCGTCTTTTTGACGGATCTTTTATATTGCTTTCGTCAAGGGTGCGGATTTTCAGAGTTGACTGAAAAGGATTGTCAAGAGAAAGCGTTGAAAACAAGGTACAAAACTTGTACCAATGCATATCCTCTTTATTTAAATCAATTCCGTACTTCGAGTAAAATGCAGAGTAAATAATATCAGCATCATCTGAAAAGGAAAACAGAGGTTCACTTTTTTCGCCCTGAGGCACGGCTAATTCCGTGCCTCTGTTTAAAAACACCATCATTCCTAAAAATGATGACACAATATTTGGCGGAAGCTCCTCTTTATAGCATAGCTTTAAAGCCTTAGCCACTTTTTTTTCGTCTTCTGAATAAGACGATATTATCTTTTCTATCCTGAGCCAGTTTTTAAAGGATGTATGCACCTTATATTCCTTTTCAAATAAGGTAACAGTATCAGGGAGCGTGTCGGTTAAAATATTAAACCTGCTCATTTTCTGAGAATGTGAGCGTCTGACCGTCTTGTGATAATCTTGCTGTTCCGAAAGTCTTTTCGCCCTTTGTGTTAAATGTTCCGCTTAAGGTAAATGCATCAGTAGAGTTACCTTCTGTATCAACAATTACAGAAAAATCACGCTTAATTGCACTTACTGTGCCCTCGCTTTCAGTTGAAAGGTCTGCAATTACTATCGAACGAACTGCGTCTGTTCCTATAAGCTCATTGTCAGATATTGAAACAATGTCATCGTGAACAGGATTTCCGTTATAGCGGTCAAACGAGAACGAAATCGACGGGCTGAATGCCACAACATCTGTCTGTTCAAAGCTTTCGTCGATATATCTTCTTGAATACTCAACGGGATTTTTTGCAGTGTCCATTTTTGTAAAACCGCACATTCTGTGATATGTAATCTCGCCGTTTTCGTCTTTAACACCAAAAAAAGCTATTTTTTCGTGTCTGTTAACAAGTTTTCCTAACATAAAATCTTCCTTTCTTATCTTACTTTGTAGTAAACAATGCCTATTTTAGCCTCCACCACTAAACTGTCTGATGTTGCGTTTATGCAGTCCGGCTCAAAATCACATACGATTGAAACAACAATATCGCTATCGTTTAAATACGGAAAATTGCTCTGTGTATTCTGCCTGTGAAACCACTCGGAGATTTCATCTAAAAGCATTGCGTTATCTGCATTTTGGGCTCCGTCTGCCCCGAAGGGCAGGCGGAGTTTTAAGTCATATGTGCTTTTGTTCATACTGTCGCCGTCAGTATATTTTTTCACTGTTTCATTTTTGCATCTTCCCGAAAGACTCAAAGAATTTACCTTTCTTCCTAAATAGTCGATGTTAAATGTGAAATTTTCAAAGCACGGGCATTGTTTTATAAACTCAAAAATTTCCTGCGTCACAAAATACCCCCTATCTTAACAGTATTTTTGTGTGGCGGACTTTTTTTGTGCCAAATCTGTTGTCTGCTACCGAAACCACGACACAGCTTTTGGTCATATCAGGTTTTCCTGACGGACTTTCTTCAAATGAAATGACATCTTCGGGAAAAACCTCAACTTCTTCATCACAAAATACACGAACAGTTAATCTGGCATCTTTATTTTGTGTATCGGTTAAGGAATACGAATTTATCGTGCCTGAGACTAACACATTTTCTAATACAAAATGTGTCCATATACATTCCTTTTCATCGTAGTGATAAACATAAACAGATTTTAGTCTTCTCATAGCCTACCTCCGTAAAGGTAACCGCTATTGCCCAAATAAATCTTTACAATTTCCCACGCTTCGCCTTGTGCATCGCTCTCATCATAGCTTACACTGTATCCATCGCAATTTTCGGAGGAAATATTTTTTCTGTCCATCTCATCTGCAAAAATGTCGCAAAGTTCACAAAGTGCAAAGCAGACATTTGTATCGGCAGTTTTAATTCTTCCGTGCGTTGCTCCCGAAAGATATGCCGTAGCTTTTGGAAGCACACGGTTAAAATCCTCTTTTGTGATACTTCCGCAGTATGAGTCTTTGTAGTAATCATAATCTATAAAATTCATAAAATCATTCCTTTACTTTAAAGGCTTACTCAACAGTTGAAACATAGATTCCCTTTGCCTTGTTGTCGTAAACAAATGCGTCATGATATAGTCTGAACTGGAATTTCCACATATCCTTATCCTGGTTTTCGTCAGGTGTAAAGATTTTTGGCATTGCAAATTTTTGTACCTGAAGCACAGAACCCGGATATACTAACATAAAGTTAATGTCTTTTCCGTCTGATGCCTTAGAAAAGCCTGTACCTGTTGTGCCATTTCCCATATCAATCTTTGTAACAAATCTTGACGACGGAACATAAACAACCTTCATACCGTTGTAGCTTCCCATAATTGTGTTTACTGCCGCATCACTTCCGTAGCAACGGGAAACTGACTGATTTAATAGAAGCTGAAGGTCAGAGTTTACGAATAAAATTCTGCCCTCTTCAGGAATTTCGTTTGCATCCATTTCCTTTTTAGCGGTATCAATTGCTGCTAAAATGGTTTCGGCTGTAAGTTCTTCTGCTAAAGTTGTTATGCCGTTTGCCTGAGCATATGTAGAAAATCTGTATGCATCAATTTCAGGAACAACCCATTCACGCATAAAGCTGCCTGTTACTGCACCGAATGCTAAGCCTAAGGTTTCTTCGTCATCCATGCGGTCGATTGAAAGTTCTTTACCACGCTCGCAAGATAGTGTCATAGATTCCCAGACTGCAGTAACATCGCCTTTTGGGTAGCCGTCTTCTCTTGAGTAGTCGCCTAATCCTGTTGTAGATGTTTTTAAAACCTGTACTTTATTTGCACCTACAAAATTTACCTGTGTGTCGTTGTCTAAAACCTGTGTAACTGACTGATTTTTGTAGATGTCGTCAATTACAGGAAGAAATTTTTCTGCTAGAGAAATACTGTTTGCCATAAATAAATTACCTCTTTCGTTTTATTATTGTAATTTTGCACCGGCTCTCGCAAAATGCGTAAAGCCATCTTCGTTTGTCGGCATTGGCGAATGGCGCATTCCTGAGGATAGCGAGGTGTCATAGAATAAATAATCGCATTCTGCTTTTATTTTTTCTATCTGCTCAGAAATCCCGGTAAAGCCACTCTCTTCTGCCTTGATTAAATTTTTGTCAATAAGCGCCTCTGCGGCTTTTAAATTTTTAGCGCCGGCAGAGGATAATGCATCTGCTATGGCACACGAGAGCTTCGAATTTGAAAACTCATTTGAAAGCTTTTCGTAGTCTTTCAAAAGCTTTTCTTTTTCGGCAGTTAAAGAAGAAATGCTTTCTTCCATTGCCGCATAATTTATCTTTTTTTGTTCATAGCTTGAAATTTTTTCCACTAATTCACTATTTTCAGACTTTAATTTGTTTACGGACTCTCCATACTGTGCCATAATTTTGTCGGTTATCTCTTTTGATAAACCGAGTTCGTTAATTAAAAAATCTCTTTTCATAACTTTTTCCTTTCTTTACGCAAAATAACGGTTTGCGAACCGTATATGGTATGCAAGTTTCCCTTGCAAAACCCCTTATTCTTTTTGTACTGCTTCCCCCGAAGCTGTCAAATCCATTTTTGAAACCTTTTTTTCTGCAGCACTCCTTGAAAGCTTGTAAACACGGCTTAAATATTCTGCCGCATCAATAATGTTACTC
>JAZSJX010000048.1:0-37949 GCA_045534535.1 Congzhengia sp. | reverse complement strand
TATGAATTTTTTAAATAATTACGGTACAAAGTTTAAATGGCAAGGAAGCTTAAAGCACCCTTGCCATTACTGCCTTGTGTAAAAGCATTAAATGCTTTTAATAGCATTGCCCTATCGGCAATATTTGATTTTAGAGTTTTTCTTTAACCTTAGCAGCTTTACCAACTCTGTCTCTTAAGTAGTAGAGTTTTGCTCTTCTAACTTTACCCTTTCTTACAACCTCGATTTTTGCAATCTTAGGAGAATTAACTGGGAAAGTTCTTTCAACGCCTGTTCCGTAAGAAAGACGACGAACTGTAAAGGTTTTCTGAATACCACCGTGCTGAATTTTGATAATTGTACCTTCAAAAATCTGAATTCTCTCACGGTTACCCTCTTTAACCTTAACATGAACTTTAACTGTGCTACCAACTTCTAATTCAGGCAAGTCAGTTCTGATTTGGTCTTTGGTTAATTCTTTGATTAAATCCATTAGAAAACTCCTCCTCTCTCTCAAAGGCGTTCATACTCGAAATTAAACCGACAGAGGACCACCCGTAATCCACAGTAAAACATATAAGCATAGTTTCACACATTTTAGTATTATAATATAAAGTTTTAAAAAAAACAAGTCTTTTTTTGATTTTTTTTATTTTATAATATTTTTGTAATATAATTTAGTGTTATTATGTTAAAAATCACAGATAAAGACACTAAAATTTTAAATTTTTTATGTCTTGTTTTGTGCCGAAATAGTGTCATCCCCAAAGAAGCACCGACACCGCCCATTAAAAAAGCTAATGAAATAAGAGTTTTTTCGCTTATCCGTCTTAATCCTCTTATAGCTAAAAATTTGTCAGCGCCATATATTATCATAACCATAAAATTCCACAAAACAAGCAAACATATAAGCTTTTCCATAATTCATTTATCAAGCATTTCGTGAGAAGATACTACAACTTCTACTGCATCTTCCACCGAAATATCACTTTCTCCGCCTTTTTTTAGATGTATAAGATACTCTATATTTCCCTCAGGACCTTTAATCGGTGAAAAATCAAGCCCCATTACAGAAAAACCAACATCGGTTGCGTATCCATAAACATTTTGCACAACCTCTATATGTGTTGACTGCTCCTTAACAACACCTTTTTTTCCAACCTTTTCCTTTCCTGCTTCAAACTGCGGTTTTATAAGTGCCACGACTTCCCCGCCGTCTTTTAAAAGATTATACACTACAGGAAGAACGAGTTTTAATGAGATAAAGGCAACATCTATCGACGCAAAATCCAATTCTTCTTTAATGTCTTCTTTTGTAACATATCTTATATTTGTGCGTTCCATATTTACTACACGCTCATCTGTCCGAAGCTTCCATGCAAGCTGACCATAGCCTACATCAACAGCATACACCTTCGTTGCACCATTTTGAAGCATACAGTCTGTAAACCCGCCTGTTGATGCACCAATGTCCATACAAACCTTGTCGTTTAATGTAATAGGGAAAGATTTCATTGCCTTTTCAAGTTTTAACCCACCACGGCTCACATATTTAAGCTCGTTGCCACGAACCTCAATTTTTTGCTCACTCGTTACAAATGTGCCTGCTTTATCGCATTTTTGCTCGTCTACAAAGACAACACCTGCCATAATTAAAGCTTTTGCTTTTTCTCGGCTAGGTGCCAAGCCGTTATCTGCCAAATATGTATCTAGTCTAATTTTTTCTGTCAACTTTTTTCACCTGCATTTTTTTATAATATGAACACACTTCATTCATTCCGCACTCGTTACACTTCGGTCTTTTTGCAACACAGATATTTCTGCCATGCTCAACTAACTGATGACAAAACATACTTCCATAGGAAGGCTCAACTATTTTCTTTAAATCCATTTCTATCTTTGTCGGGTCGGTGTTTTTGGTAAGTCCTAAAAGGTTTGTAATTCTCTTGCAATGTGTGTCAACCACTATGCAAGGTTTCCCAAAAACATCACCTAAAATAAGATTTGCAATCTTTCTTCCCACGCCTGGCAGAGATATTAAATCTTCCATATTGTCAGGAATTTCTCCGTCAAATTTTTCGAGCAGTACATTTGCACAATTTACTATATTTTTTGCTTTGTTTCTGAAAAAACCTGTTGAACGGATTATTTCTTCAACATCCTTTACATTGGCTTTAGAGAAAGCTTCAACAGACGGATAACGCGAAAACAACTCAGGAGTTACCATATTCACCCTTGCGTCAGTACACTGTGCCGCAAGACATGTTGATACCAAAAGCTCAAAGGGCGTTTTGTAATTGAGTGTGCATGGTGTATCGCCGTAGGTTTTGCACAAATAATCTTGAATTTTTTGCATTTTTTCTTTTATTTTCACTCTTTTACTCCCCAAAAACTGATTTGTATTCGTATGTTATTTCATCGCCATTTACAGTAACAAGCACATATTTGATGTAATTTGGGCTTGTTCCGCCAATCGATATACTTGGAAAAATACCTGCGGTATTTATATATCTCACGCCATCTTCTACAGTGTTTTTATTAACAAATCCACCGCCGAAAACATATACATTTTTACCGCTTTCGGCTGCTTCATTTACAATCCTTTTAAACACCTGCATTTCTGCCTCATGGTCTGTTATATAGTTTCTGTCTAAAAAGATAAAAAGATTATTCTTCGATTTTTCAACATCATCTTTAAATTTTGCAAAGACCGATGCATCGCCATTATAGATATTGCCCGAAACATTCGGCAAGGTTATAAAGGTGTTATTTTTTTCAGCAAAGCAGTTGTAATTTTTAGCTAAAACATAATTATCCAGTGCCTTATCAAGTTGGTTTGTGTAAGCATCGGCGCCAAGAAAAACCTGAAACTCACTTGTTTCTTTCATTTTATATATTGACCTGTTTATAAGAAAAAGGTCGTATAAAACAGAAACCTTTCTTGTGTTTCCGAAAACTGCAAAGCGAAGACCACCATCTGAAAGCTCGCTTTCTTTGTTCTGAGTGTCTTTTAAAACAATATTATCAGGGGCTGATACTTCGTCTGCACCATCAACCATCACGGCAATATTTGCGGTAACCTCACCAAATTTTGCGGTAATTACTGATGCCCCCTTCTGTTTTGCAATAATTTCATCTCCTAATACAACCACTGCATTGCCTGATATGGTTATGTCAGTATCAGAAAGGTTAATTTGTGCCATTTTGCCGTCTGTATCTTTTCCGATTATTGTTGGTGTATACTTCTCGTTTGAACTAAGTTTTATCTTTGTTTCAGTAAAATTCATCTCTCGCGGATAGTCTAATACTTTAAATTCCTTACTTGCCGAAATTCCATTTACTAAAGCAGAAAGCTTGACTTGCCCATCCTTCGACGGATAAAATTTTCCGTTTTTCACACTTCCGTCCGCCGTATATTTTGCTTGAGCTATGTCAACTTGTTGTATTCTTTTATATTTGTCAAAACCTTTAAGTTTAAAATTTATTGATGTGCCTTTAAAAACATTATCCTCTGCCTCAATTTTTAAAGAAGCTAAAGGCAGATTGTCCTTAGCGGTGCTGATTATACCTAATGAATTTGAAACACTTCTGTATGAGCCGTCTGAGGGCTTATTTACCGCTTCTTTTTCGCCGTATTCGTTTTCTACTGCCATCAGCGTAGAACCGCCGCCGTCAAGATTTAAAGCAGTATAGCATCCGAAATCCGACATTAGAGCACCAAGCTCTGTCTGTGTCATTCCTTTGGCATCGCCTCTTCTTCCGTCAAGTGCAAGTAAAGTTATAACTGTTCCGCTCTTATCAATACCTACAGCACTTCTTGGATTTCTGCCCGTAATATTGTGTGAAAAACTATCAGGGACTTTACCATCCTTTAATATTACACCTCCACCGCCAACTGCAGTTTCTATTTTTTCCAAATCGGGTGTCGATTTTATATCTACTTTTATTTTATCGCCTACATTTACAAAATCAAGCAAAAAAGTATTGTAATCCATATGTGAAGACAGGACATATCCATCATCAGGGATTATAAGTGGCTCAGATTCCGTTGCTTTTTCTAAAACGACGCCATTTTTATCAACCGAAACCTCAATTATACCACCCACAGAACCGACAGACTTTTCAGCCCAATCATCAGTATACATTACAATTCCTGTCAGGTCATCATACTTGTTTACAACCTTGATTTTATCAGTTTGTCCATCTTTTGATGTTAATGTAATATCAAAATTAAACGCGTCTACATAAAATTTATTATCGCCAAAATTTTTGTAAAGGGTGTTCATACTTTCTTCAACTGAAGCAGATGACTTAAGCTCGCCATCGCGAACTTCAACGCCAACCGCACTGCCTCTTTTTGCCTCTCCCCTTTTTGATGCAAAAAAGTCAGCATTTATAGCGGCTATGGCATTATTATCTTTAGCCATTTGAAGTGTATTTTCAAGATAGCTTTCTCCATTATTACTTTTTAAAACATCAAGCTTTACACCGGGTGCTTTTAAGTCGGCAGAAACGACATAAATATCCTGCCAGCCATAGTCATAAAGTCTCTGAATATGTTTATAGGTAACACCGTTCATAAGCACGCGTTCTTCTAACACTTCATCGAGTGTAAAGGCACCTGCCTGCAAAACCGATGACAAAAGCATCAAAAAAACTGTAAATAATGCAAAAATTTTCTTTTTCATTCTATGTTCCAACCTTTAATTCCTGAGTTTTTAACAGCATTAAAAATTCTTTTCTTAAAACCGTCATTTTCCTTTTCGAGCATATCTGCCATATTAGAAACATACTCTCTTTTCGTATTTTTATCCGCAGGGCAAGTGCTTTTCACTACAGGAATATTATTTGCACTGCAAAAACGCACAATATCCCTTTCTTCAACATAAATAAGCGGTCTTAAAACGGTAACATCCATTCTTTCTAAATATGTAACAGGAGAAAAACAACCTATTCTGCCCTCAAAAAACAAGCTTAGAAAAAAAGTATTTATAACATCATCATAGTGGTGTCCGTAAACTATTTTATCTATTCCTCTGTTTTTTGCCGCAGTGCACATTGCACCACGCCTTAAATTTGCGCAAAGCGAGCACGGATTTTCTTCTTTTCTTATGTCGAAAACTATTTGTTTTATGTCGGATTTTTCTGTGTGGTATGGTATGTTATTTTCATCGCAAAGCTTTTCAATCTCACTAAAATCCATATTATCAAAGCCCATATCAATCGTTATTGCTTCTAAATAAAATTTTTTGTTGTAAAAACTCTGAAGCTTTTTCATCGCAAGAAGAGCCGTCAAGGAATCCTTTCCGCCGGAAATTCCAACAGCAATCCTGTCGCCTTCTTGTATCATATTATAATCTTCTACGCATCTGCGCAATCTGCCTAATATGTATTTCATACTTTTCTCCTATAAATATACTAATATAATTATACCCTAAAACAACGCCTATTTCAAGTTAAATTATTGGAAATAAAAAAACTGTGGCAGTATGCCACAGTTTTTTATTGCTCTATATGTCTTCCTAAAAACCCTGCTGCAGATATTGCAAGCTTTTCCTCTATCTCACTCATTTTAGGGCTTTGTTCATTTGAAAAAAACACTACTGAACCTATGGGGTCGCCCTCTGAAACAATCGGTGCTACAATCCCCGCACTGTATTTTTCACTTCCGTCTATTAGCGGAACCGTTTTGTTTTCCTGTCCCCGACATACAAAGGTTGTTCTCTCTTCCATAAATTTTTCTATATCCTGACTGATTTTTTTATCAGAAAGTTCTCTTTTAGGAACGCCTGATACTGCAATTATGCTGTCTGTGTCTGTTATACATATAGGAAAGCCGCTTGTCTTAGCCAGCGTTTCAGCATAATCTCCCGCAAACTCTCCCAATTCTCCGACAGGAGAATACTTTTTAAATATTACTTCGCCGTCTTTTCCTGTGTATATTTCTAAGGGTGCACCTTCACGAATTCTTAATGTTCTGCGGATTTCTTTCGGTATAACTACGCGCCCTAAGTCGTCTATTCTTCTGACAATTCCTGTCGCTTTCATAATATAAAAAAACTCCTTTTTGCAAAAGTTTACATTGTTATTGTTAACAAAAAAGGAGTTTTTATGTAATTTAATTTCTGTGATTTAGTAGAATATTTATTAAAATCTTACAAACGACGATGTGAATATCAATATCAAGAATATTGGGCAAAGATATTTAATCATAAATTTATAAAGCCTTTCTCTGCCGAACTTTTCGCCATTTAATTTAACCTCGTCTATTATGGTTTTAGGTTTTGTTACCCAACCAATTAAAATACAAGTTGTAAAGGCAACTACAGGCATTAAAATATTATTTGCCGCATAGTCAAACATATCAAGTATTTGTGCTACTGTTCCGTTCGGCAATGAGTATTCAAAGTACCATACATTGTAGCCTAAGCATGTAATCAGCGCTACAACTGCAGATAAAGTCATAACAATTGTGCAAGATTTTTTTCTTTCCCAGGAAAATTTATCCATAACAACAGATGTTATTGCTTCCAATAATGATATCGATGATGTCAGCGCCGCAAACAAAACCAACACGAAGAATGCAGCACCTACAAAATTTCCAATATAACCCATGGTTTCAAACACCTTAGGCAGCGACACAAACAACAAACTCGGTCCTGACGCTTCTAATCCCTCGTATCCTTGGAATGCATAAACAACAGGTATCATAATCATACCTGCAAGTAGTGCCACGCCCGTGTCGCAGATTTCTATCTGATTAACTGACTTTACAAGGTTTGTTTCCTTTTTTGTGTACGAACCATATGTAATAATTATGCCCATAGATAGACTCATTGAATAAAAAATTTGACCTGAAGCGTCTAATAAAATGTTAAAAAATCTTCGTACTGTCATACCTTCAAAATCAGGTATAAAATATATTTTAAGGCCTTCCATAGCAGATGCAACAGGGCCTTTAATCGTCAATGTGAAAACAGCAATTCCTATTATAAGTACAAAAAGTACCGGCATTAGAATTTTTGAAATTTTTTCAATCCCTTTGTCTACGCCTTTATAGACTGCAAATGCGCTTATTCCCATATATATAGCACACCAAAAAATCGGCGACCACTGAGCATGAATAAATGTGCTGAAATATCCGTCCGCAACAGTTTGCATACCTTGTCCTAAAACAAAGTCTACCATATATTTGGTTACCCAACCGCCAATTACGCAGTAGTACGGAAAAATAATAAAAGGTACTATTGATGACAAATATCCTAAAAATGCAAACTTTTTACTAAGCATTGAATATGCTTTAATGGGGCTGAGTCTTGTCTTACGACCTATAGCAATTTCCGTAATCATAAGTGCAAAACCAAATGTAAGTGCTAATATAACATAGACCAACAAAAATACACCGCCACCATTTTTAGCAGCAAGATAAGGGAAACGCCAAAGGTTGCCCAATCCAACCGCAGAGCCTGCGGTAGCTAAAACAAAACCTATATTTCCTGTAAAAGATGCTCTTTTATTATCCATAATACCCCCCAATAAAATGTTTTTCAAAAAACATATTTATTATAGCATAAGATTTTATCCTAATCAATTCAAATGTACAAAAATAATTGTATTAATTGTTCATTGTAAACCTAAGCATATCTTATTCACTATATTTTCCACTCAATGTCTCCTAATGTCAAGTCGTGGCCTCTTTGCTGGTCCTCTGGAAGATCCGACTTCCAATCTCCATATTTCATCGTCAGATATGTATCATAATCATTTGCCGCCGGGAAAATTCCACCTTCAAACTCAAGGCTTTTCGGCTCCCCAAAAATCAGTTCTCGTTTGGTTATAAGATTATGGCGATCTGAACTCATAACATATTCCGACTTATCTCCGTGGAGGCTTAAAATACCAATTACCATTTTAAAATACAAGTGCCTTAAGAAAATTGGTATCTTTTCTAACAAACGCACCAGTGCACCATGATTTTCTTCAAACTTGGTAAATTCCGCAACAATCATTTTGTTTGCCACTTTATACATCAAATATTCAATTTTTCGTATGATTGCAAAATTGCTCACAGAATACAGTGGGAACAAGTCAACACAAATTCCCCAGTTAATAGGGAGCTCCTTATATTTAACAGGCCTTGAAAGGGTTTCTTTATTCCGGACTTTAGACCATGCCACCGGAAAATGCTTTTCGATGAAGCAGTTTGTTATGATATATTTAGGGTCGGCTTCTTCCTTAAATACCTTAATAAGCTTTTTCAGCTCCTTATATTCAATGAGCAAATCAATATCGTCATCCCATGGGATGAACTTTTTATATTTAACCGCTCCGAGAAGAGTTCCGCATCCAAGGCAATACTTTATATTATGTTTTTTTGCAATCCGGTCAATTTCCTTAAGTATTTCATATTCAGTAAGCTGAACTTTTCTTAATAAGTCGCTCATACTCTTTTCCCCTTTCTTATAAATCGATCTAAGAGCGCACGAAACTCTCTGCTCCTTCCATATATGATAAGAATTATAGCTGCATACACCATAACAGCCACAACTCCTGATATAAGAAGACCGCCGATTCCTCCCACACGGATACGAGTCGTTATATCATATACCGAAAAACATCCAATAAATGCCACAAGTAGATATAAAGCAAATTTTAAAGCATACTTTTTCATTGATGTTTTCAATGAATATTTATGAACGGCCAGAATTTCCCACCATATACAAATGCTTACCATAGATATCGTTGTGCCGAATAACACACCATATATACCCATATCAAATACAATTAACAGCAAAAAAGACACCAACAGATTGACAATAACTTCGCCAACTGCTTTAAGTCGCATTTTGTTAAAAAGTCCTGCCACCTCTATTACAATGATATTAGGCTGGCGCATTCCCATAAGGAAAAAGTTTAATATTACTACAAAAGTAACAAGCGGGGACAAAAGCCAGTCTTCTCCCGCCCAAAGTACAATAAATCTTTCAAGGCAAGCCGAAAAACCAATGGATATCAAAAAGTAAAAACAAAAGTTTGCAAAAACGAATTCCTCAAATACATTATACTTATGTCTGCTGTCCTCTTGAATCATCAGATTGCCTACACTTCCGGTAACAGAACGAAGCATATTATATACAACTCTCTGAACAATGCTTACAACCATCGCATAGTTACTGTATATACCCATAAGAGAAAGCTTTGCATAAGAAATCATAAGGTTGTCTGTACCTGTTACAAGTTTTGCGCCTATTTTCTGATACATAAGAGAAACAATGCTTTTTTTGATATTTGCACTATCCTCTTTTGTAAGTTTTTCTTTTTTATACTTTTTTACGAAAGGATACTTCTTGTCGCATATTATCGATATAACCATATTTGTTGCCACAGCACACACAATGTTGATAATGATGTAACCCATATAGCTTCTGTATACGACAAGGACAACCGCCTGAAGAATATACTTCAAAACAGCAAACAAATCCTCGCTAACACTATTTACATAGCTTTGCTGATAGGCATTGAGCAAGGTTCTTTTATACGCAAAGAAGTAGCTCAGAACGGTATTTAAAAGAAATAACAGATAAATAAGATTAAGACCTGAAATATCTACGGCTTCTTTTGTGAAAAATCGCATAAACGGCAACAAAAAAGGTCCAACAATCGCCGTCCCTATACCAATTACATGGTAAGTCTTTCTGTAAAAAGCCATAAGAGAACCGATTTTTTTCTCATTGTTTTCATCAATAGGCTTATAAAGCGCAAATGCAACAGATGTGCCTATTCCCAGTTCGGTCATAGATAAAATCATAAGCATACTTTCCATTACGGAATTTACGCCAAGATAGTCCTGTCCCAGATTGCGAATAAACAGCCATCTTACAACAAAGCCCATTAAAATCGTTATAATCTGCCCAACAAATGAGAGAGCACTGTTTCTTAAAGAGTTAAAAAATCTCATTACTATCCCCCGTTAATCCTCGATGTGTTCGAGATGCTTAACAAGCTCCTCACGAAATACTCCACATTCGCCAATTTCTATCAATTCAATTGCTTCTTCTTCATTCAGCGCATCACGATATACACGATTCGATGTCAGGGCATCATAAGCATCACATATTGCCACAATTTCAACATACATAGGCAAACCAGTCTTCTTTTCATAGCCATTGCCGTCAATTCTCTCGTGATGATACATACAGATATTTCTTACAATGTCATATTCAAACTTAGTAAGTGAGGATTCCACCGCATCAAAGCCAAGCCTTGTGTGGTCTGTTATAGCTTCCTTCTCTAATTCTGTAAGGTGCGAATCCTTTGTAAGAACATAGTTTCTGACAAACAATTTCCCTATATCGTGAAGCAGTGCTCCCTTGCATATAACTTCAATTTCTTCTGCTTTATAATCAGTAAGTCCCTCACGGTTTGTTTTCTTTATCATTTTATACACATATGTCTTAACGCGGATAGAATGATAATACGTTTCAGAACTTGTTTCCTTAAGTTCATCCATAAGTTCCTTCAATCTTTCCGGCATTATTATCATGCTTTACCCCTCCATCTTGAATAAAACATTTTTCGAACAATTAGTGTTGGCATTATCATAAGCAAAGTATTAATTATTAAATCTTTTTTGCTTATCTCTTTTTTATCTATTGCTTTATAAACCTTATACGCTTTTTTTCTCTCTCCGTCAATTATATAATGACGACAACGGCGCATCGAAAACCATTCCATTACCTTTCTGAGATTTTCTCTCTTCTTTAGTGGAATTGTTTCATCTGCATACAAATTTTTAACTTTTTCAAAAAATCCCCACTCAGGGTCAAAGGATTTGGTTTTTGTTGCCTCTGAATTTTCCTTTATGTATGTAGCGGTCCCTACAGGGGACAAAACCACAGGATAGTATGCCGCAACAACTAAAGAAAGTTCGAGATCTTCACCTATCTTACATCCCTTTGGAAATCCACCCGCTTTAATATAGGCATCCCTTAAAATGCAGGTTGTTATAACTGTAAACATTTTTGCGCCTTTATCCCTATGGTACTCCGCAAAAAAGTCTTCCAAAAAAACAGCTTCTTTACTGTCACCGAAATATTCAGCCTTTTCGATTACTTCACCGTTTACAAGTTCGGTTCTTGTAAAGGTTCCATATAGTCCTGCTGTTGGGTATTTGGATACTAACTCTGCCATTACCTCAAGGTGATTACTGTGCCACACATCGTCAGCATCCAAAAAGGCAATATATTCACCCGTTGATGCCTCAAAGCCTGTATTTCTCGCAACCGAAACACCTGCATTTTCCTGATTTATGATGCGGATTTTGTCATTGTCCACATATTTTTCAAGAACGCTCATAGTCGCATCTTTTGAACCGTCGTTTACCACAATAAGCTCCCAGTCAGAGTTTGTCTGCGAAAGTACGCTTTCTATTGCATTGTCAACGAACTTTGCTCCGTTATAAACAGGAATAATTACCGAAAACATTTTTACACCTCAGTTAAATAAAATACAACATCATAAACGGCCAATCTATGAAAAAGTCAACCGTAAAACCAAATACAATAAATGCAAACGAGAAAATAAGCTGGAATATTTTTATATCTTCGCTTTCATATCCTGATTTTTTTGAAAAGTGCAGCAATAGTCTGTACGCGAAGATAACAAGAATCGGAATATAAATTATACATGTGCCCAATACACCGAAATTCAGTACGCTTTGAAGATATGAATTATGACAGGCGATGGACATTACGCTATAGTCTATAACCATAACCGTTACAACGCTTCCTCCAACAAGTTTCCCCCACAAGCCTTTTTTAGAAAAAACAGCAATAGCCTGTTGCCATATATCCCATCTGTCAGTCGTCAAAAGATCCCATCTGCCTCTTGGTATGTAGGAAAGTTTCTCCTTTACTCTTATAATAAGACCTGCAATTGCTTCAATCTCCCGAAGTTGAGGAACAGCGAGGATTATGCTTATACCAATCACAACCGCAAGAAGTCCTATTGTAATGATAATCACCGACTTCCCGCGGAATTTCAGTATGATATAGAGCACCATAAGCGTAAACAGAATAAGAAGAGCCGAAAGAGATGCTGTCTGGAGGAGCATTATGGCAAACAACACCAGAAAAATTCCTTTGACCCACCACGCAACACCTTTGACAATAACAGTGGATATAATGCAAAGACTATAAAAAAGTCCCGCAAAGTTAGCATCACTCAGGGCACCGAAGTTTCTGCTTACGGTTTGCGCTCCTGCCCCGCTTATATTGATTGCCTTAGTAAATTCATCATTTGTCCAACCAAATATTCCGGAAGACAGTCCTCCCATCATAAACGCAAAGATGAACTTTCTCATCAATCTGTTATCTTCTAACAATTTAAGCAAAATAATATAAATCAAAACACAGTCAACAATTACATTAAGACCTACTCTTATACTCTCAAATCTGCCTGTTGCAAACAAACTGTGAAGCAGGAATACAAACAGGGCGGGCAGGTATGCTATTCTGAATTTTATATCCTTTATATCCAAAAGGAATCTCAGCACAACAAGATATGAATATAATCTGTAAACCGGAGTGTCTCCAAGTAAAAGTCTGTATCTTAAATATATAAATGTCGCCGTATACAAATAAAAATTCTCATCAAAGAAACTTATGGCAATACAGCCTATCAGCATCAACGATGCAATACTGGAAAGAGACGGAAATGGCCCTGGTATAAGCGAGCATAAAAATCCAATCAGATATACAATATCAAAGAAGTTTCGCTTGATAGTTGCTTTTCTGTCTCCTCTTATGAGTGGATTTTCCAAAATGCCCAGCGCCTTCATCCGTCGTACCTCCTTTACATCAGATTTTCTGCAAGTTTATCAAATTCAGATATTTCTTTTTCGTTTCCGTAGTCTGATTTTGTAACATTCGCTCTAAGTTCTTCTATAATTTCCGGATTAGTAATAACTTTTTTGAGTCCCTCATAAAGCGCCTCTTCATTGTTGTCAAAAACCAATCCGTCTATGCCGTCCGCTATCTGTTCATGGGCTGAAGTATATTCCGTAACTACCGGAACAAGTCCCATTATAAAGCTTTCCGTGATAACCATCGGTTTTCCTTCGTGTCTTGAGGGAAGCAAAAAGCAATCCGCTGTTTTAAGATAAGGAATAGGGTTTTGTCTGACACCTATTGGATATATGGTATCTGAGAGAGAATATTCCTCTATCATTGCACGGAGTTTCTCCATATCCCTGCCATCGCCTATGATAAGCCATTTAACTTTATCCAAAAGACCTTCATCTTTTAATCTAGCAAAAGCTCTCACTGCCCGGTCAAGCCCTTTATGTTCAAAGCTTATTCGGGCAACAGTTATGAATTTGAGGAATTCTTCTTCATTTTCAAAGGGAATAGTTACCTCTCCCTCTCCTTTTGCTCTTACATATTCTGACGAGAGTAAATTAGGGATAAAATAAGTCTTGTCTTTGTGCTCGGGATGCTTCTCGCAGTAGCTTTTTTTACAGTCTTCACTGACAAAAACAAGAGCATCTGCTTTATCCATTGCCTTTTTGTCAATCTTATAATCCATTCCGGATTTTTCAAATTCAACATGGTGCCATATAACTTTTTTCTTAGCCTTAACTCTGTCTATGACATAATTCATACACCAATTAAACTCGTATGCAACTGCAATATCATATTCCTTGTCAAGACATCTTGAATATTTACAGCCTTGTTTCGACATTATTTGTACGGCTTTTCTCTTGTTCTTTTTTATCTTTTTGTAGTATCTGTCCTGTAGTGTTGCAATAAGATATGCAGGAGAAACCGCCTTTTTTACAAGGTTTGCCAGAGACCCTTTCTGATGGGTTCTGCCTTGTGGCAAAATATTTATTTCATTCTTAATGCCATGTCTGCCGTCGTTTTCATAAAACATAACATCAACATCATATCTGTCAGTATCAAGTGCATTTAAGAAATTAACCAGCGATGTCATTGCTCCACCGATATGAGCGTGGATAAAGCAAACTAAAAGTTTTATTTTTCTGCCTGATACATCTTCTAAATGGAGTTCATTTTCATTCAGCCATTCCTTTTCTACAAAGGGATGAGGCATAGGCAAAGTGTTGTCCATTAAAACATTATCTATGTAATCAGGATGGGTCATTATCTCAATATCATTCTTGATTTCTCTTTTATCATCGGATGTAAGAAAATCCTGAATTGAACAAAAATATCTAGTCGTTTCAATTCTTTTGCCATTTATTCTGAGATTTTTTATTATATTATTAAACAAGGTTTTGTATATCCTAAACGGAACAGAAAACTTTTCCGGAGCAATATTACGGCTTATTCTTACAGACTTAAAGCCGTATTTTTTCAGCAGTTTTCGCACAGGGGTGTAAACTGAAAAATATGCATGTGTGTAGTTGTGTGAATCGGCATGCATAAGGGTAAATCCCATTTCCAGATATCTTTTTATCTGAGCTTCAACCTCACAGAAAATTGCGTGTCTGACTTTTTTACTAAGATACAGTCTTGACTTAAAGGGAATGTGAAAAGTTCCTTTGAAAAAGCCATTCTCATCACACAACTCGGAAAACGCACACTCTTCCGACAGCGCTTTTCCCTCGGTCAGGTTGATATGTAATCCAACACTATCAAAGAAATTGTTTTCTTTTGAAAGTGCCACAGCTTCTTCGGCACAGGGCATATTAACCATAATCGTTGTGCGGTTAATGGTCTTATTCTTAAAGCAATCCACAATCGCCATATTTACTGTTTTGCTATATCCAAAATCATCTGCATTTATAATCAAGACTTTTTCGCCCCTTTATTTTCTCATTTTTGAAACTTTCCCTGCTATGATAGCAGCCGTTGGCAGAACATAAAATACACTAAACATCAGTCGCCTTTTAATCGGCATACCTTTTCTTTTAATCATTTCTCTGAAATTATCCCTATATAACCTCATGTATGTACCGTTTATGCAATCGATATCTCTATCTTCTTTTTTAAGCCACATCTGCTCACAATATCTTAAAATTATATCGGTGCAGATTTTTTCTTTAGTTTTCATAACCTGCAGGGGCAGATTTTTCTCTTCAAAAAACTTGATTCTCTCCTCGTATGCTTTCAAAAAGTCATATCTTCGAGGATTGTTTTTAAGTTTTTTTGCAATCTCTGACATTATCCCTGAGCCGTGCTGGAAGTAATAATATAACTTCTCGTTGGTAAATACCATTTTCTTGGCATTATACACTGCACGATAAGTCGTAAATTCATCTTCGTTGAATACTCCAACCGGAAAACGATTCTCACTAAACAATTTAACCGTATACACCTTGGCACATGCCTGAGATTTTATTCTATATCCTAAAAGAGCTTCTTCAGCGGTCATACATACAACATCAGGAGCTACTTTTGTTTCCGTAAAAAAGTCATTGCTACCCTTTTCGTAACTGCACTGAGCAAGATTACAACCATTTTCCTCGCAAAGAAAGATCATCCTTTTTGCATAATCAGGATGAACATAGTCGTCAGAGTCAACGAAGGTTATATAATCATCGTCTTTGGCTACCTCTATAACATAAATTATCCCTGCATTTCTCGCATCAGAGAGTCCTCCGTTTTCTTTGTGGATAACCTTGATATTCGGATATTTCTCAGCGTAATCATCACAAAGTTTTGGGCAATTATCAGGGGAACCGTCATCAACCAAAATAATTTCTGTGTTTTCATAGGTTTGCGCCAATATTGATTCCACGCATCTTCCTAAATATTTTTCAACTTTATAAACCGGTACAATAAAAAATATTTTATTCATAACTACTCTCCTTTTAGTGTTATCAACAAAACTTCCGGAGCATTAAAAAATCTTCTCTTTTGGGGATTTTTATCGCATCCTGCACTTACTATCATAGTTGCACATTCGTCTTCTTTATAAACCCCATATTCATAATCAACAGACAACGAAACTTTCCTGTTTTTATTTATAAGTCCGCCCACAAACGGCAGTCTTACAATTCCGCCGTGGATATGCCCTGATAAGATAAGGTCAACCCCTGTATCCTTGATTTGAGGATACAAATCAGCTCTATGGCTTAACAGAATAGTAAAATAGTCTTTTCTTCGGGAAAGTTGATACTTAATATTACCTCGGATTGCTTCTATCTTTTCCTCTGTAACAACATCATGTCTTGGGTCTTTTATTCCCATAAGCACAATGCTTTCTCCGTCTTTATGAAGTCTTACACTATCATATTCAAGCATATAAGCACCGTGTGCCCAAAGGGCATCAAGAATTTCATCATATTTTCCGCACTGTCTGTCGTGATTACCGCTTACTGCATACACCGGGACATTCATTTTGACGGCAGCATCTACAATTTTAAGGGTGTTATCTGCTGAACTGTCGGGCAGTTGAACCATATCGCCTGTCATTACAACATAGTCCGGTTTCTCTGTTTTAATATGCTCAATAATCTGCTCAGAGAACGGGGCTTCATGAAGATCGGATATCACCATAATCTTACTGTTATCAAAAGCAGGCGGGATTTCTTCATCTGCGTAGGTATATCTGGTTACCTTAACATTTTGATTTGCTTTATCATTTAAAAACAGCAAAAGAAGCAATGACACAACAATTAAAACAAATATAACTAATATTTTTTTTAGAATACGCATTGCGTCATCACCTCTTTTATACAACTAATCAGAGTAATCTTTCAGGTTTATCGTATAAATAACCCTGTTTATAGTCAAACTTCATTTCGTTTGCTATATCATCCTGAGCCTTCTTTTCGATACCGCAAATACAAGCCTTTATTCCGTTTGCGTGGCATTTTTCTATAACCTCTGCAAAATATTTGCTCATATTTTTCGAAGCCTCAAGCATGTCATCATCAGATGTTGCATAAATATCGGAGTTTAATATGTCAAGGCTCATTTTGATATAATGAGGCTGAACTACACTTAAAATTTCCTGGTCTTCTTCAGAATTTTCAAACTTGTCAATGCAAATCTTTATTCCCATTTCTTCAAGAAGCATAATATCTTCAAGGGCAGTTGAAACATCTTTGCCAACCAGTTCAAGACAAATATTTTCTGCAGGGATATCATATTCAGATAGATTATCTATTATAATATCAACTATGGCAAAATCATTTATCTGATTATAAGGGCAGTTAATATGTATTACCGGAAGCGGCTTGTTTTTGTCCTTTAACGCTTTAAGGTCCTTGCAAACATTGCCTACAATCCAGTGATTAAGCTGTTTGAATATTCCAAAATCTGAAACGCATCTGATAATTTTAACCGGAGATACCATTCCAAAATCCGGACTCTGCCATCTGATAAATGCTTCCTTATGCTCAGCATCATTTGCATCAGAAGAAATCATAGTCTGATATACAAGATAAAATTCCGAAAAATCATCTAAATACTGCTTATACAACAGCTGATGAAGTTCATCCATTCCTGATGTATCAATAACGATTTTTTCTTCATGATCATCATTTTTCAATGAAGCACGAGTTTCTTCGTCTATATTCTTTTTAACAATTTCAATTACTAAGAAAAGGATCGCTAAGAAACCAAATGTGAGAATCATAAGGAAAATGCAAATAAGAGCAACAGGCTTGTCTGCAGAAACTTCCGGAAGAATAAGATACTGAAGATCTGTGTTTACATTGCTTGCATAAAGTTCATCAATTGTAGCATTTGCAAGGGCACTGTACTGAGCAGAAAGCATCTGAATCTCTTTCATAATCTCTTCATTTTTAGCAACAAGTTCCGACTTTACTGCTTCAGAGACATTGTCATTGATATATGAGTCAATTATCATTTTATAGTATTGAACAGAATGGATCGCATCTGTAGCAGTTACAGCTCTGTCAACATAACTTAAAACGATATCATCATAGGTGTTTGTATATTCTTCAAGTTCGGAATCATCGAGCACATCCTGGTCTCTATTGTTTGTTGCATCAACATTTTTTTGCACCTGTTCTGCCTGGCGATAAAGCCCTGCCTGTTTGTATGAATCATAGAATGTGGCTATCTCTGTTTTATATTTCTCCGCAATTTCAGAATTAAGGTCATACTCTTCGGTTAAATCCTTTACCTTGGTCTGGTAACTTTTAATAACCATTTCTTTGTCTTTTGCGAGATTTCCGCCACGCACATTTCCATAATACTTGGCATACTGAATCTCTCTTAAATTGCTGTATAATTCAGCGAGGTCGGTAAAGGTATATCCTGTTGTCAAGGAACGGTACTCAGGATAATAACCTGCAAGTTCTTCAAGAGAACTTATAATTCCGTCTATGCTATCGCTCATCGCTTCGGCAATTACTATATAGTCCGCATCAGAGTCCTTAATAACCTTTGCAAAATCTTCGATTGTCTTCTTGTTATAATATTTTGCAAGCAAGAATTCATCATATTCTTTAATAATGTTACTAAACATCTTAGGACCGAATTCGTCTCCTAAAGATGCATCATATGTAAATTTCATTTCATACTCTGTCGCGGCAACATCATACTTTTCGCCAAGCAAAGCAGCAGATTCTGAAACTTCCTTGTCAAGCTCTGTTACAACCTTGTTGATAGAAATGTTCTGGCGGATTCCTTTAACACTGAGAGTATTATCGTTTTCCTCGACGCCAAAATTTTCAAGGGCTGCTTTTATGACAACAGGATTCTGTATCTCGTAAGGGTTAAGTTTACTATTCCCGTCAGGAGCAAGTCCCTCCTGGGCTCCCTCGTGATTATACTTAAATCCCAATGTGCAGGTATATGTCTGCATGTTTGTTACAACAAGGCCGCTGAGCACACCCACAACCAGTGAAAGCGCAATAATTTGCAGTATGTTCTTTTTAAGAATACGAATTATCTCGCTTAACTTTAAAAGTTCCATATTATCACGCTCCCTCCATATTATTCTTTGCTTTAATCGACTCAATAAGCTTCTTTTTCTTGTTAACTTTAAGTCTGTCTTCAAACGAAAGAACAAACACTGCTATAACAAAAGCAAGCACCATACCTAAAAGGAATGCAGCTCCCATCTTTACGATGAGATTTTTACTTATAAATCCTTTTTTGGTTATTTTGGCAGATATAAATTCTTCATTAACACTGTTATAATATTCTTCAACCACTTCATTTGCAAGATTTGAAATCTCTGTGTACTCCTTCTCAAAATCAGCTATAAGACCATCGCACTTTGCAATAAGTCTTGAATGCTCCTCAGGAGTTGTTACCACATTATTATATATATCAAGCTCTTTTGCAAAAATACTGATTTTCGAGCCATACTCGGAAACACTTTCGTCTGAGTCGTGTTTCTGGCGTGATACAGTATCAAAAGCAGTTTTAGGACGCGCCTGATACAGCCCGTATTCTTCATTCTGGATTACATTAATAAGGTTTTCCGTGAATGTTTGATCATAATTCTTCATTGCAAAATTATTGGTTTCTACCTTCGAAAATGCCTTGTTGTACTTCACCTTATAATTTTCGATATTCACATTAATCTTGTTTGAAGTCTGCCCTATATCTTTTGAAATGCCTGAGGATTCAACAAAATTATTTATACTGTCGAGGTTATTCGAAATAAGGAAATTATACTTGCCTCTTAAATCGTTCAGAGAAAGATTATGTTTTTCTGAAACAAACCCGGATTGCTGTTTCTCAAGCTGCTTAAGATATGCTATTATATTACTGATCTTTGTTTTATAAATATTTACTTCTTCGCTATAATCATAATTTCCTTCAGAAACGGCAGCTGCAATTGTCTTAAATCCATTTATCCCTCCGGACTGTTGAGCAATTTTTGCTCTATTGACATCAAGAAGTGCCTGAAGAAACTCCGCGCTGTCATCGCGGCTGAATATCTTTTTAAATATATTCGGATTTTTATAGTCGTGAGGCTGAACAAAAGTGATTTTATACTCATTCGCAACATAGCTGAAGTCATTTCCCTCACTTCTTGCAGTTGACACTGAAGATACTGCTGAACCATCAAGATAACTATAAATATAGAAATTATCTCTTATATCATCAACAGTAAAATATAAATATTTACCCCTGCTACGCATGATTTCAAGGGCATCTTCCAAGTTTTCATCACAGGTAAAATCATAGTATGTAAATCTGCTTCCGTCAGGATATTTTGATTCAGCAATTTCAGGATAATTCAAAACAACATGGGCACGGGACACTGCGTATTCCACATATATGTATTTAACAAAATATGCCACAGATACAAAAATGCCCAGAGCCAGCATAAAAGCAATCAGTTTTTTGAATTTTTCTGCCTTGCCTTTGTATAAAACTCTTTTAATAGCATTTTTGCCAAACTTAATATTACTTTTCAACCAACTCCATCTCCTTTTCTGTGTTAACAACTGTTTTCACCTTGAAATCGTCCTCACCCTCTGCCGCAGATTTCAAAAACATTGTCTTGCTTGTAAGCAGGATAATTTTTAAATCCAGAAACAAAGAGTAATGAGTTATGTAGAATAAATCGTAATATGTTCTGTCGTGTATATATGTTGAATATCTTCCGTATACATGAGAAAGACTTGTAAGTCCGGCTTTTACCTCAAATCTGTAGTCATAGTTTTCAATTTCCTTTTCAAACTGCTCTACGAAAACACCCCTTTCAGGTCTGGGGCCAACAATACTCATATCGCCTTTTAATATATTGATTATCTGTGGGAGCTCATCTAACCTGCAGGCTCTTAATATTTTTCCGATAGGGGTTATTCTCGGGTCATCTTTTTCTGCAAATTTAGGACCACTTAACTTTTCTGCATCAGGAATCATAGTTCTGAATTTATAAATTCCAAACTCTTTTTTATCTATTGTTAGTCTTTTCTGACTATAAAAAATCGGTCCCGGAGATGTAATTTTTATAGCTATTGCTATCAATAACATGGGTATTGCCGCAATCACAAGACCAACTGAACTTAAGATAATATCAAAAGCGCGTTTTAAGAATTTCTCAATGTTAGATAAGGTTTTCTCAGGCATATACAAGGTAAGAACATCATCAAAGCGGACAATCTTCGCATTTGTTTTGCCCACATCTATAAGATTTGGAACAACATACAGATCAATATTAAGTTCCATTGTTTTTTTAACAGCAATGGAGTATTCCATCTCCGGAACCCCATCAAGCACACATATAGCATCATACTTTGCAAACTGTTCATCAACAAAAGCCTGTACTTCCTCTGTTGACATTTCCTCAATGCTTTCATACCAGGAATCATAATTTTTCAAAACACCATATTTGATTCTCTTCATTCTGTTGAAATTATTGGAAGATGCACCAAGAATGAGAAGCTTAGGCTTGGTGCGAAATTTTGGATTGTTTCTGATTTTTTCAAGTACAAAATCTGTTATAAACAACGCAACAATCTTGCCAACAGCAATATAAGCATCTGCCATAAGCTTATCCATAGATGTAAAAAAAATAAGATTGACAAAAGACATAATAAAAAATGTGTAAATGTTAGACAGTATATTTATGACAGTCTTTTCATAAAGTCCGGAAATGGCTACTGCATACTTTTCCATAAGATACATAAACAGCAAGGTCAGCCCTCCGTCAATCGCATACAAAACAACCATTGAACGAATACCAATAGGTCCTGACATTGGAAGTGAAAATTCCCCCAGAAGTAATACTGCAAGTAATACAATAAAATCCCATACAAATGAATATCTGTACTCGTTTCTCATGTTGCGAACCTTTATATTTTTTGACATAATATATATCCCCCATTTAAATTATTTTTTTGAAAATAGTTTTTCTTTAATTATTCTGAAAATCTTTGAGAAGATTATAGTATAAGGTCTGAGTATACATAAAATTTTTAACAACGGAGTGTCAATTTCAAGTTCCCCGATCGCCTTTTTCATGTCAATTGATACTCTTATGTTCGCTTTAAGTTTTTCTTTCCAGCTTAAGCCTTTCCCTGTAAGAGACTCTTCGTTTCTGCAATAGTGATAGAATGCTCTGTTAATAAAATAGTAAGACTCCACTTTGCAAAAAAGATTAACACAAAATTTCAAATCCTCTGCCGTTCTGAGAGCTGTATCAAACCTTAAGTCTTTTATCAGGTCGGTATGAATCAGTTTCATACAAACATGATTCATATTTATTCCTGTTGCCATTTTATAATAAATTTTGTTAATATTCTTCTTATCAATCTTTGTGTCGGTATCAAATACGCCTTTTGGAAGTTCCTGTCTGTCGCCTGGATAGTCGTAAAAATATCGGCATTGAACAACATCAACATTTTCACTTTCCGCCTTCTCCACCATAGTCTCCAGCATATCGGCTTCCCAAAAATCATCCGAGTCAAGAAATGCGGTGTATTTTTCAGAAAGCTTTTCAAGGGCAAAGTTTCTTACATTAGACACACCCTGATTTTTTTCAAGGGGATAAAACACTATTCTGTCATCCTTTTCCTGATACTCCCGTATGATTTCGGCACTATTGTCAGAGGATGCATCATCTACTATAATTGCTTCCCAAAACCGGTATGTCTGAGCTACCAAACTATCCAGACACCTTCTTAAATATTTAGCCGAATTGTAAACAGGGATCACAATCTGAACCTTCGATTGTCTCATAGAATCAAACCCCAATCTAATGTATTTGTTATGTCATTTTTCTTGTAAAACAATGTTAAAGTTTCGTGGTTAAAAATCAAAATTTATCCACTACACCCATTATATCTATTATACTTTCTTTTTCTTTATATGTCAATATTTTTAATATTTCTTAGATTCTGTGAAATTGCCCCAAAATAGAAAAAAGACTTGAGAGATTATTCAAGTCTTTTTTCTTCAATATAACAACATTTCACCCTATTATTCCAAATAACATAAAGCCAATTGTATTTATTGCAAAATTGGCAAACATATGCACAAGCCATGATGGGTAAAGTGTTTCGCTTTTTTCGTTTAAATAGTTAAATATGATTCCGCCTGCAAAAAGGCCTGCCATAACAATCAAAAATACATCTAGCTTAAACCACCCAATCATCATTGCAATATGATAAAGAGCAAATGTGCCTGCGCTGAACAGATAAGCAAATTTTCTGCCTATTACTCTTTTTAATGTAAAAAAAGCAACTCCGCGAAAGAAAAATTCTTCTAAAAGCGAATTTACGAAAGATATGTATAACGATACAAAAATAAAGTTTTCGCCTGTAACACCGATATTTTTTGTTAAAGCATCTGTAATTGCCGAAAAATCAAAAACATTTTTCAACAACAAATAGCCACATAAAATAACTAAATAAACCGATATACATAAAAGCACCGCTGTTTTCATTCCGTTTTTTTTGGGTTTAAACAATTCTTTTATTTTCACATCTTTATCGTAGAATGAATATAATGCAGGTAATATTAAAAACAAAACAAACTTTATAATTGATTTAACAAAATAATCCGCTTTGAATACTCCGTCAATTATCGCCATTAAAACACAAAATATTAGTATAAGCGAAATCATAAAAATTGATTTTTTAATATCTTTTTTCATATCTTTCTCCAGGAAAATTAATTTTTCTCTATTTTATCACATCTGTTTTGTCTTTTCAATGAATACATTAGGATTTTAAAAAATAAAACCTAAAAAATATATGTAATTTAAGGCTTTTTTTAGGCATATCTTTTATAATAAAATTCTTTTTAATAAAAGGTGAAATTATGAAAACAGAATACATAATAGCATATCAAAATAGCTGGTATCATTTTTTTATAAAACCTAATTTAGGATTTTGTGTAGGTAAGAAAACAGGTGCGCTGTTTGTTCACAACGAGGTTTTACTTGCAAATCCTTTTGAAGATTTTTGTGTAACTAAAACAGACAAATTTATACACGCCGTATGTCAGGACAGTTTCGGCTCAATTATTTGCTTTATTTTTGACGGCAATGAATGGAAAAGCAAAACAATACTTGAAAGCAGAGATAAAAAAGCTGAATTTAAAAATTTAAAGCTTTTTGCAATGGGAAACTTTATAAATTTATTTTATGTTGTAAATACAAAAGAAGGACAAATTTTAGTTCATCAGATTTTGGGTGAGAACAATTCTCTTCCTAAGGCAGTAGATTTTATTTGTGGAAACGAATTTTCTGTATGCGAATGCAAAACGAGTGATTTGGTTCTGCTTTATAAAAATCGTGAAAACGAAATTGGAACAAGAACATTTTCGTGGTCAAAAAAAAGCTTTGGCGATTTTTCAGAATTAGAATGCAACTGTGATTTAGAGCATCCAGAAATAATGTGCGATAAAAATGATGTATTAAACATTGTCGGATTTGCATCCTTTGATAAGTTTGTAAATATTTTGCATTTTACTAAAAGTAATTTTACATACGAAAATAAAATTTCAGCTGTTCACTTGGTGTCAGGCGAAGCCGATGGGTTATGTATTTCAAATTACGGAAACAGAAAGACGATAAGCTGGTGTGAAAATGGTCTTGTGATGACTTCGTCGTATGGCGAAAATAAAAAGTGGTCGGCCCCTAAAAAATATATCAAAGGAACATCACAGAAAAATGTTATTTACAATATAAAAACCGGGACGGAAAGCTTTTCCGTTTACGGTTACAGGCAGGATGGTAAAATTATATTTTATATACCTTGCGATATTTTAAATAATCCACCTGAGGATTTGTCAAAAAAGGCTGGTTCAGAAAGCTTGGAGAAAAAAACTTTGCATCAAGTCCAATATGTGAAGCTTAGCAAATATTTAGACGATTTATCATCTTTGACAAAAAAAATTTCTGATTTGGAAAACAAATTAAATGTTTTAAGTAAAAAAATATCCGCCTCAGAAAAAGCGGATAAAGTAGCTGATTTAATTTGTGAGGAGCCTGACCAAATTGACAAGCTTGCGGCAGAAAATTCTGCAAAAGAGCATCAGATATAGATAACCTTCTTATTTTCGCTTTCTGCATAAGAAGCAGTATAGTACGCCCCACCCCTTGCTCTTTTTATATACGCTATCACAAAATCAGAGTTATTAACCATATATCGGTTTCTGTACTGCATACACCCCTCAAAGTACTCTTCTGAAAGGTATGTTATCCTGTCTGCATTCTTTAATATGTAATCATACACTACTCTGTCAAATTCTTTCCACCTTGCAGACTGATTTTTGTGAGGTGCGTCAATTAAGAGCTTTATATCAGGAAACTCTTTTTTTAATTCAATCACTAAAAGTGCAGTTATAGTATCAAAACCTAAGGCGCCGCCGTTTCTAAACACAGCGACGCCTTCATTTTTGACTAAATTATAAAGTTCTTCCTTGAGTTTTGGCATAAACTGCTCCTGTTCAGCCTTAGAAATCATTCTATGACCTGTAAAGCAGCAGGTTTTCATTACTCGTCTTCCTCTTCAAATTCGATTTCGATTCTTTCGTTGCAGTTAGGGCAAACTAAAACCTCATCGTCAATCATATCTTCGTCAAAATAAACTTTTTCGTTGCAGGTAGGACATTCTACTTCGTAAAACTCCATATCCTCATCGTCTAAATCATCGCAATCACAGTCGCAGTCGCAATCACAATCGCAATCACAATCGCAATCATCATATAAGTCTTCACAGATGTCATCTAAACAATCTTCAATATCATCTAAACGCTCAGAGCTGTCAATAACCTCATCATCAATATCTTCAACAGTTGCAGCGAGTTCTTCTAAAACATCAATAATTTTAAGAAGAAGCTTGCCTTCGTTTTTTGATGCATCAATTTCCATGCCTTCTGCAAGGCCTCTTAGATAAGCTGCCTGTTCTGATAAATAAGCCATTTTAGTTATCGGGCAAAAAATTGCCCTCTCCTTTCTTATTTCGTCTATTTTATTATGTCTTAAACTCTTTCCATATATTCCCCTGTTCTTGTATCAACACGAATCATATCGTCCTGGTTGATAAATAAGGGAACATTTATCTGTGCACCTGTTTCCAGTGTTGCGGGTTTTGTAGCACCTGTTGATGTGTCGCCTTTAAATCCCGGCTCTGTTTCTGTAACCTTAAGTTCAACAAAGGTAGGTGGTTCTACACCAAACACGCTGCCTTTGTAAGAAAGAATTGTTACATTCATATTCTCTGTAACAAACTTTAATGCATCGCCTAACTGGTCAGCACCTAGTGGCATCATATCAAATGTTTCGTTATCCATAAAATAATATAAGTCGCCATCATTGTAAGAATATGCCATGCTTTTTCTGTCAATGTGTGCCTTAGGCATTTTTTCTGTAGGACGGAATGTTTTTTCAACAACGCCGCCTGTAATTACATTTTTAAGCTTTGTACGAACAAATGCCGCACCTTTACCCGGTTTTACATGCTGAAATTCTACAATCTGATATACATTGCCCTCCATCTCAAATGTAATACCGTTTCTGAATTCTCCTGCTGAAATCATATGTTAACCTCCAAAAAATATTTTTCGTATTTAGTACAATATATAGTTTATAATATATTGGGAAAAAAAGCAAGTAATTTTTATAAAAAAGTATTTTTATTTTTATATCATATTGACTTTGTGGATTTTTTTAAATATAATATTTATGGACTAAATAATGAAAGGTTAGATTCAACTTATGAAAAAAGCTTATGATATGAAAATTGCAGGTGTTTCACGCTCACTGCCATTATGCCATGTAACAGATGATTTGTATATCGGTGCATTTGTAATGTTTGGCGATGTGGAGATTACCGTTGCAGCAGCAGCTGAGCTTTTAAAGCTTGCTCCTGAATTTGATGTTATTTTAACAGCAGAAGCTAAAAGCATTCCTTTAGCTTATGAAATGGCTCGCCAGGCCGGAACAAACAAATACATTATTGCAAGAAAAGGTGCAAAAGTTTATATGACAGATGTTACCGAGGTTGAGGTTAAGTCCATTACAACTCTGAGCGTACAAAAACTCATAATTGATTCAAACGATGCTGAATATATTAAGAATAAACGAGTTTTAATCGTAGACGATGTTATCTCAACAGGAGAATCTTTAGCAGCGCTTGAAAAGTTAGTTAACAAAGCAGGCGGAAATATCGTTGCTAAAATGTCAGTTTTAGCCGAAGGCGATGCTGCTGACCGCGATGATATTATTTTCCTGGAAAAGCTTCCATTGTTTAACCCTGATGGCTCAATAAAACAGTAAAATTTTAGGCTGTAGCTTCTGCTACAGCCTTTTTTTATTTTAATTTAAAACCTTTTTCTATCATTTTTGTAAGAAGCTTAACTGCACAATTTATATCATTTTTATCTGCCATTTCGCATGGTGTGTGAATATATCTTGTCGGTATTGAAATACAACCCGTAGGCACTCCGCCACAGGATAAATGAATTGCACCTGCGTCAGTTCCTCCGTTTTCCAATACCTCAAACTGATATTTTATATTCTCTTCTGTAGCAGTTTTTTCCATAAAAGACTTGATATAAGGATGACAAAGCACAGAATTATCTTTTATTTTAATTGCCGCACCATCGCCTAACTTAACCGCCATTTTTCTTTCATCAGGCAAATCACCTGTTCTTGTTACATCAACAGCAACTGCAAAATCAGGGTTTACTGTTTGCGATACTGCCTTAGCACCGCGAAGACCTAATTCTTCAGAAACAGTAAATACGAAATACAAATCGTTGTGATGTTCTTTTATATTTTTCATAGCTTCAATCAAAACAAAACATCCAACGCGGTCATCCAGTGCTTTTGACACCACTCTGTCCCCAATTTCTTCAAAGGCTCCCTCAAAGCAGGCAACATCGCCTATTTTAATTTTTTCTTCCGCTTCTTCTCTGTTTTTTGCACCAATATCAATGTATAACTGTGAAAGCTTTATTTCTTTAGAGTTTTCTTTTTGTTCTCTGTAAATAATCCCCATTGTTCCGTTTAAAAATCTTACACGCTGGGAATGAGCAGCGTTTAAAACTACACCGCCAAGGTTTGAAAAACGAAGTAGTCCGCTTTCTTCAATAAATGTAACAATCACACCTATTTCATCCATGTGGGCATCTAACATAAGGCGTGGTCCATCGCCTTTGATATGTGCAATCAAATTACCTAAAGCGTCAACTGTAATATCATCTGCAAAAGGCTCAATTTCTCTTTTTATAACCTCTCTTACTCTTTCTTCGTTTCCCGAAGGCGACGCCGCCTGAGTAAGCATTTTTAAAATTTTCATAATGTAACTCCTTCTTCTAAAAATGTGCTGACAAGTTCTTTTGCAGCATCAAAATCCTTTTTGCATATTACGGATGACGGCGAATGAATATATCTTGCAGGAACAGAAATCGCAGCGGTTTTAACCCCGCCTGCGGATATATGAATTGCGCCCGCGTCATTACCGCCGGTTGCCGTTTTTTTAAACTGAACAGGTATTCTGTGTGCATTTGCCGTTTTATATAGGGCGTTAACCAGTTCTTTGTCATAATATGTGCTTCTGTCTATAATAGAAAGTGCCGCACCGCCGCCTGAAACTGTTGAAAAATCTTTTTCTTCTGTTCCGTATACATCAGAACATGTCGTTCCCTCAATAACAATTGCAACATCGGGCATGATTCTCTGTGTGCAAACTCTCGCACCGCGAAGACCAACCTCTTCTTGAACTGTAAAAACTAGGTATAAATCAAAATCAAAGTGCTTGTCTGCCAAGTCAATTAAAATATCACAGCCCACCCTGTCATCTAACGCCTTAGCTTTAATATAGTCATTACCAAATTCAACATATTCAGAGTTAAACGAGCAATAATCTCCCAAATTAACATACTTTTCAGCAGATTCTTTATCTTTTGCTCCGATATCAATATAAAGCTCCTCCACTTCAGGAACTTTTTCTCTCTCGCTCTTTTTCTGAAGATGTATCGCCTTTGCCCCGATAACGCCATTTATTTTATTTTTGCCAACAAGAACTTTTTTTGAAATTAAAACTCTCGTATCTATTCCGCCTACGCATTTGAATTTCAAAAACCCATTGTCGCAGATTTTACTGATAATTAAACCAACCTCATCCATATGGGCAGAAAGCATAACCTTTTTTCCGGTTTTTCCCCTGTTTATACATATAAGATTTCCAATATTATCTTTATAAATCTCGTCGCATTTATCCTTGACCTTTTCATAAATATAGTCAAAAACCTCGTTTTCATTTCCCGAAACACCGCAAAGCGTAGTTAGTTCTTTAAGGTACATAATGAAAATTCCTCCGCTTCTAGATTTAAAAGGGTTTCTGCCATTAGCTTTCCGGTTTCAACAACATCGTCATACGAAAGTGTTTCAACTGTTGTGTGCATATACCTAAGCGGTATGGAAAGCAAAAGCGTTGCAACGCCTGTTTTTGATACCTGAATTGCCCAGGCATCAGTTCCTGTATCGCCACCATCAACATCTAATGAATACTTTATTCCTTTTTCATCTGCTACCCTTTTTGCAACTTCTGCAAGGCATGGATTTATATTAGGTCCTAAGCTTAAAACAGTACCCGTTCCTAATTCAAAAATACTGTCTGTTCCGCTATCAGGTGTGTTTCCGTGGCAAACATCAACAACGATTGATATTATAGGCTCAACAGAAAATGCACCCATAACGGCACCACGAAGACCAACTTCTTCCTGAACTGCACAAAGGACCGCCAGATTAAACGGAAGCTTTTTATTTTTAAGCTCTTCTAAACAATATAAAAGTGCAACAATTCCTGCACGGTCGTCAAAATATTTTCCGCTTATTATATTGTCTGTGAGCGTAACAGCCTCAGTTTTAAAATAAATCATATCTCCAACAGAAACAATCTTAGAAACCTCGTCATAGGAAAACCCCACATCTATTGCCATATCCGTAATTTTTGGTGCTTTTTCACTGTCTTTAGCAGACTGCAAATGTGGTGGTTTCGCACCTATAACGCCGAAAAGCTCTTTTTTCCCACAAACGATAACCTCACAAGACGGCAAAATTCTAGGGTCAATTCCACCTATTGGTACAAAGGTTATAAAACCTCTTTCATCTATCCCTGAAACCATAAGCCCTATGCCATCCATATGTGCCTCAATCATAACAGTCGGAGCGTTTTTTTCGTTTGCATAAATCATACCTATAAGATTTCCGGATGGTTCAGCTTTTACATCATCACAGTAGCTTTCGAGAAGACTTTTAACTTTAGGTAAAACTGTGTATTCAAAACCCGATATCCCACCCAGATTGGAAAGGTCTTTTAAAATATCAATCATAGTTTGTTAATTAACTCCTTAAAGAGATTTCCTCTTTCTTCAAAATTTTTAAACCTGTCAAAGCTTGTGCTTGCATTGGATAGCAAAACAACATCCCCTGACGCTGCTTCCTCTTTTGCACGAAGAACCACATTTTCATACTCTGTTTCAAAAAACACAGGAATCGTTTTGCCTGTTTTTTCCATAGCTTTTTTAACAGCATCATAAATCACGCCTGATGTCGCACCAATTAAAATCAGAGATTTAACATGGTTTATTATAGGCTCTCCTATTTCATCATAAGGAATTCCTTTGTCTTTACCGCCTGCAATTAAAACAACAGGCTGTTTAAATACATTTAAGGTGTTTATCGTTCTGTTGGGCGATGAGTCAATTGAGCTGTTATAATATTTAACCCCATCAATTTCTCTTACAAACTCAATTCTGTGTTCAACACCTCCAAAGGTTTTAGCGACATTTATTATGGTCTCTTTTGACACTATACCATAAACCGCACCAATTGCAGCCATATAGTTTTCAACATTATGGTGCCCCGGAATTTTGATATCCTTTATGTTTAAAATTTCTTCATTGCCATAGTATATAACGCCATCATTTAGTGAAACCTGTGCACTGGCTTTGGATGAAAATGTTTTAAGTATCCCTTTTGCTTCTTTTCCAATTTCGCTCGTTACAACATTTGCATCATTTACTACTAAAACATCGTCTTTACCCTGATACAGCATAATGTTTTTCTTCGCGTCAATGTATTCTTTATAGTCCTTATGCATATCTAAGTGGTTTGGTGTGATATTTGTCATCACTGCAATATGCGGACTTTTCTTCATGGTGTGAAGTTGAAAACTCGAAAGCTCTAAAACAACATAATCACTTTCTTTCATTTTCTCAACTTTGGATAAAAGCGGCGTGCCGATATTTCCGCCTAAATATGCTTTAAACCCTTGTTTTTCAATCATTTTATATATAAGCGTTGTCGTTGTAGTTTTTCCATCGCTTCCCGTAACTGCAATAATTTTTGATGGGCAAAGCTCTACAAAAACCTCCATTTCAGAGGTAATGACTGTGCCTTCTTGCTTAGCTTTTAAAAGTGCGGGATGGTCAAAGCGAAGACCTGGAGTTTTAAAAATAATATCTCCCGAAACACTGTCTAAATAATTCTCACCCAAGATAAGCTTTACACCTTTTTGCTTAAGCTCTGTCGCAGTTTCGCCAAGTTCATTTTCTGTCTTTTTATCGTATGCAGTAACAGTTGCACCAAACGAAAGCAACAAATCAATTAAAGGTCTGTTGCTTATACCTATACCTATTACTGATATATTCTTCCCCTTTATGTAACTTTTAAATGCTGAAATTTTGTCGGTCATTCACAATTCTCCATTTCATATTTCTCTTATTATATTATACCACTAATGAAAAATAATGTAAAGAAATTATCTTATTTTTTGTATGGATTTTTTCCTAAAAAAAGGTATATGCATCATTGATACATATACCTTTTTTATATTATTCGTTTTTAAGAAAACTTAACTATTTTTTTGTAATCCTCATACGCTTTGTTCCAGACATCTGCTTCCTCAGGCTCATATGTCTTAATCGGGAAAGAGTTTTTAACAATTTTTCTTCCCTCTGTTAAATCTTTGACCTTTCCTAATGCCATAAGCTGTACAACTGCATTACCTGTACTTGTTGCTTCAACAGGACCTGCCAAGACTCTTTTACCTGTTGCGTTTGCGGTAAATTTACATACCATTGTGTCTTTTATACCGCCACCAACCATGTGAACAGCACACAGAGGCTCTTTTGTAATATCCTCTATTGCATCTGCTACCATACGGAACTTAAATGCTAAGCTCTGTGCGATACAACGAATAATTTCGCCTTCGGTTTGCGGAACATACTGACCTGTTCTTTCGCAGAACTCACGAATTCTTTTCGGCATATTTCCAGGACCTGCAAAATCCTCACAGTCTGGGTCAATAAAGGAACGGAAAGGCTCTGCCGCCCACGCTGCCTGCTCTAAATCATCAAATGAGAAGTTTTTGCCCTCTCTTGCCCACTGACGCTTGCTTTCCTGGATAATCCAGAGTCCCATAATATTTTTAAGGAAGCGTATTTTATTGCACACGCCACCCTCGTTTGTAAAGTTATATCCGAATGTGGTGTCAGATACATTAGGCTCATCAATTTCAGAACCCATAAGCGCCCATGTACCTGTGCTGATATAAGCATATCTATAATCTTCCGTTACCGGAACGCTTGCAACTGCAGATGCAGTATCGTGTGAGCCAACGGCAATAACAGGGATTTTAGGGCATCCAAGCTCTTCGCAGATTTCATCCGAAAGCTCGCCTATTATTTCGCCCGGCATAACAATTTCGCCAAAGATTTTCGTTGGTATTCCCGCTTTTTCCATAAGCTCTTTATCCCATTTTTTTGCTTTAACATCCAAAAGCTGAGAGGTAGAAGCAATACAATACTCGTTCTTCATAACGCCTGTTAACAAGTAATTGAATATATCAGGAACAAACAACATTCTATCCGCAATGTCAAGTAACGGGTCGTTATCCTTTACCATAGCCATAAACTGGAACAGTGTGTTAAAGAAATTAAACTGAATTCCTGTTTTGTCAAAAATATACTTCTTGCCCATAGTTTTATCGGCAAGCTCAATCATTCCGTTAGTTCTTGCATCTCTGTAGTGATACGGATTTCCTAAAAGCTTTCCGTTTTTATCAAAAAGACCAAAGTCAACACCCCAGGTATCAATGCCTATAGCCTTGATATCTTTATGTCCTGCTAAAACAGTTTTGTTTATGCCCTGCTTAATTTCGTGAAACAGCCTTAAAACATCCCAATGAAAGCTGTTACCTATCATAACAGGGTCATTTGAAAATCTGTGCATTTCTTCGATTGAAAGTTTTTCTCCATCAAATGTAAAGAGCATCGCTCTTCCGCTTGATGCGCCAAAATCAAACGCAAGTACTTTTGTTAATTCTGCCATCTTTTTCTCTCCTTTAAACTCTCATAAGATTATATAGTTGAATTGTAGAATCAGTGTACATTTTAGATGACACTGATTTTTGTCGATATGCAAACTAAATTTTGCTCGATATTTTTACTTTGTAAAATTGATTTGTTTTTCGATTTGCTCAAAACTCAATATGGTACGAATTCTCGTTGCGTTAGCAACATATCGAGCCATTAGGTATATCGAGTCATTTATGACATATCGAGAATTCGCCAGAATTCATATTGACGATTTCAAGCAAAGCTTGAAATCATTATAAAAAGACTGCATAAAATGTATGACAAATATGTCATTGTCAAACAATTTAGACTTCAATACTACCAAATACAGCCAAAGCATCTTATTTGTAATATTTCCCAATGATTTCATCAATTAGCTTGCAATCTTCTATTTCGTCAAGATTACTTTGAAACTCACTGATTAAAATCAAGCCATTGCTATAAAACACATGTTTATCTAATGCATTTATGCAAGCTCTGAGCGGCAAAAAGGTTCTACCGTTTTTTAACACAGGTGCGACATCACTGATAACTACTTCATCACCAACATATATTTCCATTTCACCAATTGTAAGTGATATTCTACTGTCATCAAAAAACAGATTCGCAGTCTGCGTTTCTTCTATCCATTCTACATTTCCTCCATAATTTTCAGTTAAAAATCTAATTGGAACATAGGAACGGTCATTCTCAACAAATATAGATACATCAGGGTTAGTTTCATCGATTTGCTTCTGTGTGCCGCATACATAAGATTTACTGCTTCCAACCATCAGAACTATGTAATCATCAATATCAAAAATTTCTTTATTATCAATGTCTTGTTTATTATTGTCGTCTTTTTTCGGTCCCTCATTGTTTAATGAATAAAAATCTTTTATCTGCTGTATCATTTCTCTAGTCATTTTATTGTCTGAACCTGTGGGGTCGTTTTCTATAGTTTCTTCCAGAGATTTTATGTACTCTTCAGGCGGAATATTTAAGACTTCAATCACCGTTACCGACCATGAACCAACCTCAAGGTATGTGTGGACAACATTTTCAAGGGGTACATTGTTTCCACTTGATATGTATTTTGCTTGGTAAATATCCATAGGATTTGTCATCCCTTGAGACTTACAATACTCTATTTCCTCATCTGATATTCCGCTTCTTTCTTTGTGGCGTTGGTATGCTCTTTCTCGTGTTTCAACTGCTCCTGCAACTGCATCAGAAATCATATTATCCGTTTTTCTAACAACATCCTTACCAAGGATTACTCCAACCTTGGTCTCAAATTCTTGTACAGACATCTCACTCCAAACAAAATCTGTAGTCAAGTTAGATATTTCTTTATCGACAGCCATTTTTTCTTTTTGTACATCCTCTATAGTTCGTCCTGATTTGCATTCCTTCCATGCATAATCCCAATCAATTTCCGATATATTCCCTCTATTTACAAAATTTCTAATTTCGGATCGTGTCCATCCTCTATCTTCCATTTCTTCGAAAATATAACTGGGAATAGAATTTAGAGTTTCTTGTTGCATCTTTTTACCAATCATATAGTTTTCATATTTTTCTTCACTTACGCCATAATATTCACGAACTTTTTTCCAGTCTTTTAATTCGTCATATTTTTGGAGTATAAGTCCCCTGACATTTTCTTCAGATAAGAAGAGTACAGCATTTAAATTCAATATGTCTTCTTCTGTATATCCCTGCTTTAACAATTTCTGTTCATACGAATCATATTTCTCTATGGCAGTTGTCGACACAGCAGATGTTAAAACAATCATAAATACTACCAGAAAAACTGCTACTTTTTTCATAGTCTAAACTCCTCCTCGTTCATCGAAATATAGGTTTACTCTCTTTTTGAATCAGTTACTAACCACTTCGATAACAAGCATATCTTCATAAAAATGTTGCAAATTTATTGTAGCATATTTTTTACTTTCTTTCAAGTCTTTTATTTCTGCCATATTAAATTTTCATTAAATTGCTACGAAATTGTTAACAAAGTTTTAAAAAGTGTTGACAAATTAGTGAATGTTGTGTATAATGTGTTGTGTCTTAAGAGTATAAAAGCTTTAGTTTTTATACAAATAAACAAATTTTGGAGGTTTATATGTTTTCAATTAGAAAAACAGCTTTAACCTTGGCGCTTACACTGGTTTTAGCTTTTTCAATGACAACAGTAACTTTCGCCGCAGAATATCCCTGTGATGGTTATATCACAGGAAGTGGTGTTAATATGCGTTCAGGTCCTGATACAACCTTCGGTACATACGGACAGTTTGATTTTGGCTATTCATTTATAATTTTAGGAAAAGAAAGCAATTGGTACAAAATTGAAACAGCTTTAGCTGCTTGCGGATACGCTTACATATGCGCAGATTATGTCGCAATCGGCAAAGCACCTGCTCCTGTTTCGTACGGCGGAATATCAGGCAACTTATCAGCAGGTCAAAGAGTTGTTAAAATTGCAGAACAGTTTTTAGGTCTTCCCTATGTTTACGGCGGCTCAACACCCGCAGGGTTTGATTGCTCAGGCTTTACATCTTATGTTTATAACCAGATGGGATATAAGCTAAACCGTGTTTCTGCTGACCAGCTTTATAACGGAATTCCCGTCAGCAAAAGCGAGCTTATGCCAGGTGATATTGTTCTTTTTAAAAGACAAGGTGCAAGCCGTATCCACCATGTCGGAATTTATGTCGGCGATGGTATGATGATACACTCTCCGCAGACAGGTGATGTTGTCAAGTATTCGAGTATAGTAAGCGGTTACTACAACAACTGCTACTATGCTGCAAGAAGAATTATTTATTAAAACACATAAAAATCCGTGCTTTTTGGCACGGATTTTTTTATTTTTTTATTTTTTCTAAAAAAAGCCTTTATTTTTCCTTTAAAATGGTGTATAATGTTAAAGTTAGTAAAATTGTATCAACATAAGGAGAACTGATATGACAAGAAAAGATGCAAGAGAATATTGTTTTAAGCTTATATTTGAATATGAGGTGCAAAAAAACAGTGCAAAAGAACTGCTTTCTTACTTTGCCGAAAATGAAATAGAGCTTGGAAACCAAACAGAATATGTTGAAGCAATTTTAAACAAAACCTTAGATAATTTATCTTTTATTGATGAAGCAATTGAAAAGAACACAAAGGGCTGGCGTATTACAAGGCTCCCTAAGGTTACGCTTGCAATTTTACGCCTTGCAGTATGCGAAATTTTATTCATGGAAGACATAGCCGATGGTATTGCAATCAACGAGGCTGTTGAAATTGCTAAAACATATAATGACGAGAAAAACGGTAAATTTGTTAATGGAATTTTATCATCAGTTGCAAAAGGAAAATAAAAGATGGAAAAAGAAATTTTAACCGTCAGCGTTTCCCAGCTTAATAACTACATAAAACGCATTTTAGATGCTCAGTCCAATTTATCTGACATCTGGATAAAGGGCGAGTTATCAAATTTTAAACTTCACTCCTCAGGGCATATCTATGCAAGTTTAAAAGATGAGGCTTCTGTTATAAAGCTTGTAATGTTCCGCTCGGCTGCTTTAAATCTTAAATTCAAGCCCGATAATGGTATGAAGGTATCAGTAAGAGGCAGAGTTTCAGTTTACGAGCGTGATGGAATTTATCAGATATATGCAGAGGACATTGTCCCTGATGGTATCGGCTCTCTTTATTCAGCTTTTGAAAAGTTAAAAGCAAAGCTTTCAGAAGAGGGATTGTTTGACGAAGGTGCAAAAAAACCACTTCCTCCTTTTCCTGAAAGAATAGGTATAGTAACCGCAAGAACAGGTGCAGCTGTTCGTGATATGATAAATGTAACAAAAAGACGCTATCCTTTAGCTGAAATTTTAGTTGTTCCCGTTTCGGTTCAAGGAATATCGGCAGCACCTGAAATTGCTGATGCAATTTCATTTTTAAATCGTCATAATCTGTGCGATGTAATTATCACAGGTCGCGGCGGCGGATCAATCGAGGATTTGTGGGCGTTTAACGAAGAAATTGTTGCAAGAGCAATTTTTGCATCAGATATACCAATCGTTTCTGCGGTCGGTCATGAAACAGATTTTACAATTGCGGATTTTGTTGCAGATATGCGTGCCCCTACCCCATCTGCTGCTGCAGAGCTTGTGTGTCCTTCAGCATCCGAGCTTTTGTCATATATAGATAATCAAAAGGCACATCTTAATATATCACTTAAAAGGTGTATTGAAATAAAAAGAAATAGTTTAGAAAAACTGGTTGATTCTTATGGATTTTCTCACTTTTGCGACCGCTTTTCAGAATACAGGCAAATTTTATTAGACCTTTTGGAAAAAGCAGAAAATTCAGTTTTGCATATAGTAGAAAAAAAGAAATCCGATTTTTCAAAAAATGCATCTAAGCTTGATGCTCTAAGTCCTGTAAAAACGCTTCTTCGCGGATATTCTATAGCATCATCTAAAGACGGCAGTATTATTTCGAGTGTTAAAGATGCGAAAAAAGAAAAAGAATTTACTCTTCGTCTTATAGACGGAGATGCTGATTGTAAATTTTTATAAACTACCAAGGAGGTACTCAGTTTGAAAAACATCCCAAATATTCTTACTTTAATAAGACTTTGTCTGGTCCCTGTATTTATTTTGGTTTTTCTTTTAGAGGGTGGACAAAGAACGGCTGCAGCAACGATTTTTATTTTCGCAA
>JAZSJX010000045.1:0-12503 GCA_045534535.1 Congzhengia sp. | reverse complement strand
GCAAGACGCAACTCATATTTATACTTTTCAACCTCATTCAAAAGGGTGTCAAAATAGTTACGGACATCATCTGTATGGCTGAGAGTAAATGAAAAAAGTGCATCAACCACCTTAGACAATCCGTACTTACCGGCGGCTATCCAAATATCGTCCTTGTTTTCAAACCAATAGTAAAGACTGCTTTGCGCGAGCTTAGTCTCCTTGCACAGTTCTCCTACAGAGGCGTTTCCTAAACCAGTTTTTAATAGATAGTCCCAAGTTGTAGCAATGATTGCTTTTTTCTTGCCGGACATATCGTAACTGTCCATACTTATTCAACCCTTTCTCTTTTTACTTCTGACCATGTTTTGCCTTAATGTAATGCTCATTACAAGTAACGTCAAAAAAAAATATGCCTTACAACATAATCGAAATTATGTGGTATTTTATAGCCGAGTTCAATATAAATTGCGTACATATTATAGCATGTTCAGGAGTGTTTGTCAATGATTTACGATTATTTTATAGAAAAATTGTCAATGTGCATTAAAAAAGGTATAGCCAAACAGACCGGTTTTACAAAACTAACAAGAACCGGTCTGAAAACTATGCTGTTTTTTAGAAAGATATGCGCATTCCATAGAGTAGATTAATTCCTTTTGGTGTCAATTTAAATATGCCTTACCACATAATTTCGATTATGTGGTGTTTTTTTTAAGTCCGTAAAAGTCCTAATTTTTGAATTTGCCTGCGGTGTATTTCACCTGTTTCCATTGTATATATTCGTGTGGTGTTTACGCTTGAATGTCCGAGAATGTCTGCAAGTCTTACAATGTCTTTTTGAAGTGTGTAAAAAGTGCGTGCGAAAAGATGTCTTAAATTATGGGGAAACACTTTATATTTTGATACTCTTGCACTTTCGCAAAGTGCCTTCATCATTTTCCATATAGTACTTCTGTCAAGCGGTTTTCCTGTTTTTGTAACAAACACAGGGCCGCTTGTTATTTTTTGGGTTTTCGCGTATTCTGTGAGCATTCTGCAAAGCTCCTTGGGTAAAATTACAATTCTCATCTTACCCTTACAGTTAATAGTTGCTTTTCTTAATTTTATAGCCTCAACTGTTACATACTGTAATTCCGATACCCTGATCCCGCTCGAACAGATCGTTTGCATCAGCAGGTATAGTCTTTCGTTTCTTTTTGCTTTTGCGGCATCAAGCAGCCTTTCATACTCTGCTTTTGAAAGTTCCTTATCCTTTTGAGCAAAAATCTGTTTTTGAATTTTGAGCATTTTGACCTTCAACTCGTACCAGTTATTAAATTCAAATAAACTGTTGAGCGAGGACAACACAGAATTAACAGACGCAGGAGCAAATTTACCTATCAAATATTCTTTGTAATCAAGAACCTTTCTTTTGTCAAGTTCAGAACCTGACGACCACTCTGCGAAAGCTTTGATATCACGCATATATTTTTCCAGCGTAGCAGAAGCCTTTTCTTCATTAATTAAAAAATCCTTATATTTTTCAATTAAATCATCTGTTATAATTTTAATCATTGTACAACTTCCTTTCTATATTTATATTATTATTTTACCACGAACATAATAATATTCCAGAAAATTGTCAATAATTTACTAATTTTTACAAAAATAAGTTATATTTGTATATTTTTCCGTCTTATTTTGTAAATATATACATTGTATCGTCTTTTAATTATATCAATGTACAGTAAAATGTCAACTGTTTTTGTTAATTTTATTGACGAATTAGACATTGTGTTGTACAATATTAGTGAAGGAAGTGATTTGGTTGGATTTATATAAAGACCTGATTCGAAAAAGAATAAAAGAGAAATTTAGTACGATAGAAAATTTTTCGAAACATATGAACATACCGCGTACAACGGTTAATTTTATATTGAAAAACGGTGTGTCTTTATCTAATTATGGTATGGTAAGTACAATTTTAAAAGAACTAGACATTCATTCCATTAATGAACAACCTGTCGTCATTGATGAAAATCTGCTGGATTTTATAAAAATTTACAGTTCACTTGACGATATTGGAAAGCACGCGGTAGTCGCTGTCGCACAAACTGAGTACAGACGGCTTCATCCTGAATTTTTAGAAAATGCTATTATTGCGGCTTATGGAAGTATTACTTCAGGCAAACCCCTGACAGATGAAGAAAAAACAATTATGAACCTGATAGAAAGAATAAAAAAGGATAACAATGACACATAATTTAGCAAAAGAAAAGGCTCTCAAAATTTTAATTCAAAACAAACTTTACTCATTGACTGGTTACGATGATTTAAAACGCATTATTGAATCTAATAAGTTTGCTATTATCGAGTATAAAAAACATAGTAATTCAGAATCTGTGTCTGAACTTATAAAAAGATTAAGAGTTGAAAATGAAACCCAGCAAAACGACTCTTTCTTATATATCAACAACAACCTGAAATTTGTATTCATAAATGCAAATGTTTGCCTCGAGGAAAAGTGTGCTCTTTTGCGTCATGAACTTGGACACATTTGCGATCCCGATTTAAAAAGCAGCAATCTACAAAACTCCAGAATTAAAATAGAAGAGTTCGCAAATGAGTTCTCGTGTTTTTCTAAAAATCCTGGTGTTATATTTAAATTTTATCTCTTTATAATTAAAAAATGGAAAATATTAGTAGGTATATTCGCGCTAATTGCCTGTGTATTAGGGATATCAGTTATGATTAACTCCTTAATAATACAACCAGCAAAACCTGTAACAGGTGATGTCTCAACCTATGTGAATTCTGACAATACATATTATGTAACATCTGCCGGAAAAAAATATCATCTGAAACACTGTATCATCATTAAGTATAGAAATAATTTGACAGAAATCAAAATGACTGATGCTATAAATGAGGGATACAAGCCCTGTATGATATGTAATCCCGAAAAATGAATTTATTAATATTATATAAAAGAGCAATCCCATCTTTGCAACTGAGCAAAGATGGGATTGCTCTTTTACCTTATTTTTTATCTTTTGAGGGGAAAATACAGGGAGACGGTGATATAATTACAACAGTTTTTTTATATTTGCAAATAGCTTCCAAGAAAAATCAGATTACTGTTTCCCGATGAAAGCTCTTCTAAAATCCGGACGGTTTCCTCTGCATATATTGATGCTTCTAAATCAAAATAGAAAGAGAATTCAAAATCTCTGCCTGCAATCGGTCTTGATTCAAGCTTGGTAAGATTTAGTCCTGCTGCTGCAAATTTTGAAATAGTGTTGTTTAGCGAGCCGGGAGTATGTGGCAGATTCATTATGATGCTTATTCTGTCTGCCCCGGGATATATTAAAAGCTCCTTTGTTATACAAATAAATCTTGTAAAGTTGCTGTCAGAATTTGCTATTTTATCATCTAAAATAGAAAGTTCATAGTTTTCTGCACAATCAGGAGAAGAAATTGCGGCAATATCTAATCTTTTCGAGTCTCTAACAAGCTTTGCCGCAACCGCTGTATTTTCGCAAACAGTTACCTTTATCTCGGGGTAATTTTTTAAAAATTCAGAGCATTGCCCGATTGCCTGTTCGTGAGAAACAATTTCTTTAATATCCGAAAGTTTGGCACCCTTGTTTGCCATAAGTGCGTGATTTATTTTAAGCTTAACACTTTTTATGATATGAAAATTATAGTTTTTCATAAGGTCGTAAACTGCGATTACTGTTCCATGAATTGAATTTTCAATAGGCAATATTCCATACTCGCAAGTTCCGTTTTCAACTGCTTTAAATACATCTTCAAAGGTTTTAACATACTTAATCTCGGGATTTTTGAAAAATCTGTCGCAAGCAATTTGTGAGTATGCCCCTTCAATGCCCTGACACGCAACAGTTCCTGATTGAGGGAAAATTTTAGCAGTAGTATCCAGAGCATTTTGAATTTTTTGTGCAAGCTCCCCGCCGGATGTCTCATTTATTTTGTTTTGATAGTCTTTGCTTAATTCCATCAGACACATAAAAAGCATTCGTGAGTAATCTGCCATTTCATCGCCAGATTTTTCACTTACATTTTTTAGTATTTCTCTTTCTCTGCCTTTTTGCAAGGCAGATAGGTTATGTTCTTTTTTGTAATTTGCAACCTTTGATACGGTTTCCATTCTTTTTAAGAAAAGCTTTAAAATTTCATCATCTATTTTATCTATTTCAATTCTTAATTGTTCCAAATCAATTTTACCTGTTTCAGATGACATAAACATTCCCTCCAACACTCTTAAAATCTTCCATAAAGGACGGATATGACTTGTCAATCGCCTCTGCATCCTTTAGAATAACTTCATTTTCGCAAATTGCACTTGCAACAAATGCCGACATTGCAATTCTGTGGTCGTTATAGCTTTTAGCTGTTCCGCCTTTTAATTTTCCGTTTCCATATATAATCAGGCTATCAATTGTTTCTTCTGCTCTTCCTCCAAGGCTTAATATAAGCTCCTTTGTGGTTTTAATTCTGTCGCTTTCCTTTATTCTAAGCCTTTGCGCGTTATATAGAGTTGATTTTCCCTTCGCACTGCAAGCTAAAACAGATAATACAGGAAACAGGTCTGGGCATTCGGACACATCAAAATCAAAAGGCTTAATTTCACTTTTCTCCACTTTTATCTCATTGGTTGAAACTGTATAATTTACGCCTGCATAAGATAACGCATCTAAAATCATCTTGTCGCTTTGATAAGAATTTAAATTAAGGTTTTTTATTGTTATCTTACCGCCAACAGCTCCAAGCACCATAAAAAACGATGAATTTGACCAATCGCCCTCAACAATATATTCTTTTGGTGATATGTAGTTATCTGCCTGATTTATAATAAATTCATTTTCATTTTGCTCTATATTTACACCAAACTTTTTTACAGTATCGACGGTCATGTTAACATAAGCAGAGGATTCTAGTTTTGTTGTAATATTTATAATACTTTTTCCCTTAAGTAAAGGCAGTGCAAAAATTAATCCTGATATAAATTGCGAGCTTACATTTCCTGCAATATTAAATGTACCCGGAATGGTTTTTCCTGACACTGTTATAGGCAATTTTGAGTTTGAAAATACATTTCCATGCTCTTTTAACAAGTCAATTATCGGCTCCATTGGCCGCTCAGGTAATCTGCCACTACCTACAAATATGGCACCTTTTCCAAGTGCCGACATAATTGGTAACATAAATCTTAAGGTTGAGCCGCTCTCGTTGCAATCTAATACAGGGTTTTGAACAACTTCTTTAACAGGCGAAATTTCATATACATTATCTTTTTTAATGTAATCTGCGCCCATCGATTTAATGCAATTCAGAGTTGCCTCAATATCCTTTGATATGTTAGAAATATGTATATTTGTTTTATCGTTTGATAAGGCAGAACAGATAATTGCCCTGTGGGCATCCGACTTTGAAGAAATCGCCAAAATTTCTCCGTCTGGTGCAATCGGTTTGATTTTTACATGCATTCTAACACTCCCTTAAGGACTAAATTCTTTTATTCATTGTCAAGCTTCTCTTTTAACTCTCTGCCGTTTTTAAGTAATGCCATTAGTTCGTCTGCATCATTATTTTCAAGAGCTTTCTTGTACTCACTCAAATTGTCAATCAGCCCGCTGATTTCAGTTATAAGATTTTTCTTGTTTTCTAAAAACAGTTCTGTCCACATTGTTTCGTTAAGATATGCAACCCTTGTCAAATCCTTAAAGCTTCCCGCAGATAGCCCTTTATGCTCCTTTGCAGTTTCACTTTTTACATAAGCATTTGACAGCACATGAGCAAGCTGCGATGTATATGCAATAATTCTGTCATGGTCTTTTGCAGTTTTAACCGTGATTTTTCCAAAGCCGATGGAAAGAAAAAATATTTTTATATTGGCAAGGTCTTCAATTTTCACATTCTCATCTGGCACTAAAATCATTGAAGCCTCTTTGAAAATCTCTGCATTTGAATACATAAAGCCGATTTTTTCAATACCCGCCATCGGGTGTCCGCCAACAAATATAAATCCGTTTTTCCTTGCAATTTCTGTAATATTGTCGCATACCTTTTCCTTAACACCGCCACAGTCTATTAAGTATGCTCCCTTTTTTATAAGGTGTGCATATTTTTTTACAGTTTCAATAGTTGCATCAGGGTATAATGCAAAAATTAGCATATCGCATTCGCCGATATTTTTTTCCGTAAGTTCTTCATTTATAGCCTCAATAATTTTTGCCTTGGTAACTATGCTTTTATCTGTATCCATACCTAAAACATAATGGTCGGTGTTCAATCTTATGGCTTTAGCCATAGAGCCACCAATAAGTCCAAGACCTATAATTCCTATTTTCATTGTAATCAATCTCCTCATACTAATTCTGCTAAATCATAAATAAGTTTTTCGCTCTTTTCCCAGCCAAGGCATGGGTCTGTTATAGATTTGCCATATATACATTCGCCAATTTTCTGTGCACCATCTTCAATATAGCTTTCAATCATAAATCCTTTTACAAGCTTTTTGATTGATGAGTCGTGTCTTGTGCTGTGCATAACATCCTTTGCAATACGCATTTGCTGAAGTGGTTGTTTTCCTGAATTTGCATGGTTTGTATCAATAATTACACCTGGATTTTCAAGTCCTGATTCACTGTAAAGTTTGCATAACAGTTCCAAATCTTCGTAATGGTAGTTAGGAAGCGGCTGTCCTTGCTTATTTAAATATCCACGAAGAATTGCGTGTGATAACGGGTTTCCCTCAGAATGAACCTCCCAACCACGATATATGAAGGTATGCTTATGCTGTGCTGCCTTTATAGCATTCATCATAACTGACAAATCTCCGCCTGTAGGGTTTTTCATTCCCACAGGAACTGAAATTCCGCTTGCAGTTAATCTGTGTTGCTGATTTTCAACACTTCTTGCCCCGATTGCAACATAAGCCAAAATATCATCCAAATATCTGTAATTTTCAGGGTATAGCATTTCATCAGCACAAGAAAATCCTGTTTCTTTAATTGCCCTTAAATGCAAATCTCTGATCATCATAATACCCTTTAGCATATCGGGCTTTTCAGTCGGGTTAGGTTGGTGAAGCATCCCCTTGTAGCCATCACCTGTTGTTCTCGGCTTGTTTGTATAAATTCGCGGAATAATAAAGATTTTATCCGAAACCTTCTCCTGTACTTCTCTTAATCTTGAAATATAATCTATAACGCTGTCCTCATTATCGGCAGAGCACGGACCGATAATTAAAATGAGCTTGTCGCTTTTGCCTGTGAAAATATCTGCAATTTCTTTTTCCCTGTCCGTTACAATCTTTTTGACATCGGGTTGTAGCGGACACATTTCTTTAATTTCTTTTGGTATAGGAAGTTTTCTTTCAAATGTTAAATTCATAATCTCAATCTCCTCTGATTTTATTACTTAATTTTCACGAAATACAAACGCAATATGGTCTGCAATCGACACATTTGCATTATTTTAAATAAACAAAAAACCGCATGGCTTTGATTTAAAATCAAACATCCACGCGGACTTCATTCTCTCTTTGTAATTACCATCAAGCCAACGACGAATAAGTCATCGAATTAACGGGTTTTTGCAAAGACCGGAAAACCGCATGGATGACTAAAATAAAATCGATTATTAAAAATATTAAGATGTCTCATAGCCATATACGATTCTTCCTTTCCTTCAAATTACTAAACATTATACACCTGTTTTTTTTATTTGTCAACCCCGAAATTTATTTTTTTTGTTAAGTCCATTCATTTAATGTCTATAGACATTATACTACTAACTTACAATAAAAAACGGTGTAAACTTGGTTTACACCGTTTTTTATTTTATAAATTCTCAACAAGCTTATAGACTAAATCTAACGCCTCATCTATTTTTGATATATCTTTTCCGCCAGCCTGTGCAGAATCAGGACGACCGCCGCCGCCACCGCCTGTAACCTTTGCAACCTCTCTGACAATGTTTCCTGCGTGAGCACCCTTTGCGATTGCATCTTTAGTTGCCATCGTAACGAAGGTTACCTTTTCTCCATCAGAGGATGCCAAAGCTATTACACCGCAAGGCGTCGATGCTTTAAAATCATCGCCTATATTTCTTAACGCGTCAACAGTTGCACCATCAATTCTTCCGCAAACAACCTTAATGCCGTTAATCTCTTTTGCACCGCTTAAAATATCTCCTGCAGAATCCTTTGCAAATTTAGCGTTAAGCTGTTCAATTTTGCTTTCAGCCTTTTTAAGCTCGTCCATAACAACAGCTGATTTCTTTGCTAAATCCTTAACTGAACACTTAAGAGCTTCTGCAGATTCGTTTAAGATTTCCTGCATAGCATAAAATTCGTTTAAAACACCAAAGCCTGTAACAGCTTCAATTTTTCTTACACCTGCTGCAACACCTGATTCTGATAAAATCTTAATGAGACCAATTTCAGATGTGTTTTTAACATGGCAACCACCACAGAGCTCTTTTGAATAATCGCCCATTGAAACAACGCGGACAACATCGCCGTACTTGTCGCCAAACACAGCTACCGCGCCAAGCTTTTTAGCCTCGTCTATCGGCATATTTTTCCACTCAACAACTAAAGCTTTTGCAATCTCTTTGTTTACCTCGGTTTCAATTTCTGCAAGCTCATATGGAGTTAATGCTCTGTCAAATGTAAAGTCAAATCTTAAGCGTTCCTTGTCAACATAAGAGCCTGCCTGCGTTACAGCATCAGAGAACTTATTTTTAAGTGCAGAATCCAAAAGATGTGTAGCACTGTGGTTTGCCTGTATTCTTCTTCTTGCAGATTCGTAAACTTCTGCGGTAACAACATCGCCTATGCTTACAGTACCCTCTTTTACATCTACTATATGATAATATTTTCCGTCAGGCGTTTTCTTCGTATCTGTAACAGTCATTTCAGTAAGTTTTCCTGAAATCGTACCCGTGTCGCCTACCTGACCGCCACCCTCTCCATAGAAAGGTGTTTTATTTAAAACTACAATACCTGATTTTCCTTCGCCTAATGCTTTAACACTTCCTGTGTCTGTAATAATAGCAACAATCTGAGCCTCTGCTTTTAAATCGTCATAGCCGACAAACTCCGTAGGCTCAACCTTTGCTAAAGCATCTGCAATAGCATCGTCCCAGCCAACCTCTGTCATTTTAGCATTTTTACGAGCACGCTCGCGTTGAGCCTGCATTTCGGTGTTAAAGCCGTCTTCGTCAATCTCAATTCCACGCTCTGCCAAAATTTCGCGTGTTAAATCAATCGGGAAGCCATAAGTATCATAAAGCTTGAACGCATCACTTCCTGAGAAAAGTGTATTTTTCTCTATACCATCTATTACTTTATCATCTAAAAAGCTGTTTAGTATAGCAAAGCCTGCATCAATCGTCTGTGCAAAGCGTTCTTCCTCATTTTTAATCTTGTTTTTAATAATCTCACGCTTTTCAGAAAGTGCAGGATACGCCCCGCAGGATGCATCAATTACTGTATCTGCCAGGTTGTAAAGGAATGTTCCTTTGATTCCTAAGAGTCTTCCATGACGGGCTGCACGACGAAGAAGTCTTCTTAAAACATACCCTCTTCCCTCGTTTGAAGCATTTACGCCATCTGAAATCATAAACACTGTGCTTCTTATATGGTCAGTTACAACACGGACAGAAACATCTGTTTTACTGTCTTTTCCATATTCAACGCCTGCCATTTCGCACACCTTATCACGAATACTCTTAATTGTATCAACATCAAAAAGTGATAAAACACCCTGCATTATGCAAGCAATTCTCTCAAGTCCCATACCCGTATCAATGTTAGGATTAGCAAGCCTTTCGTATGTTCCGTCCTCCTGCTTGTCAAACTGAGTGAAAACAAGGTTCCAGAACTCAACAAATCTGTCGCACTCGCAACCAACCTTACAGTCAGGCGATCCACAGCCGTACTCTACACCTCTGTCAAAATACAACTCAGAGCAAGGACCGCAAGGACCTGTTCCGATTTCCCAGAAATTGTCTTCCTTGCCCATTCTTACAATTTTGTTTCCATCAATACCGACATGCTTTGTCCAGATATCAAACGCTTCATCATCGTCTTCGTAAATTGTAACCCAGAGCTTGTCCTCAGGCATTTTTAAAACCTCAGTAATAAACTCCCAAGCCCATTTTGTAGCATCGTGCTTAAAATAATCGCCAAACGAAAAGTTTCCAAGCATTTCAAAAAATGTGCCATGTCTGGCAGTTTTACCAACACGCTCAATATCAGGCGTACGGATACATTTCTGACAGGTTGTAACACGCTTTTTAGGCGGAACCTGTCTTCCCGTAAAGTATGGTTTTAAAGGTGCCATACCTGCGTTAATGAGCAATAAGCTGGGGTCATTTTCAGGCACCAACGAAAAGCTCGGCATTCTCAAATGCTCTTTCGATTCAAAAAAAGAAAGATATTTCTCTCTAATTTCATTTAAACCTAGTTTTTCCACATATATCACCCTTCGTAACTCAAATCATAATTATACCTCTTAATATAATACTATAAATTGTCAATATAGTCAAGAAAAATCCCTCCAAAAAAAATATTCTTATTTTTTTACTATGGAGGGATTTTTATTCTATTTTATGCTAACTTCTGCACAAGCATTTTGCAAAACAAATTACAAATCCTACTAAAAGAGCAACAAAAAATGTGGCAAGACCCAGCAAAATCGCAGTTAGTGTTGTTGACGCTATTGGCACTATAAGACCTATTGCTGACAAAACAATCGTGCCTACTGCCGCAATCGTTATGAGCCTTCTGTAGCCGCAAAAACATTTCTCTCCATCATCACATTCACGGTTTAGAGCATAAACGGGCAAAAGCAACACTGTGCCTACGCCAATCGCTAAATATGCCCAATAGATAATACCTGTTGCTACAAATCCTAATGCAAACAAAACACCAAGCGCAACACCTGCTAAAATGGCAATTATCGTTGCCAAACAGGTGCATTTACATTTACAACATGACATACATTTCACCTCCCTATACACCATTATATGAGGTAAAATATTTTTTGGTGCTTTTTGTGCTTTTTTGTAGAATTGCCATATTAGTATATTGAGTTTATTTTGTAGTTCCGTGCGAATTTGTAACATTTATATCGCAAACTGCGTACCTATTTAAAATTCTGCAATTGCCTCAACTTCTATAAGAACATCTTTAGGAAGCTTTGAAACTTCAACACAAGAGCGCGCTGGATACGGTTCTTTGAAATATTTATCATAAACTGCATTTACTGCCATAAAATCTTTCATATTTTGAATAAACACTGTTGTCTTAACCACTTTTTCAATGCTTGTTCCTGATGCCTCAAGCAGATTTTTCAGATTTGTAAAAACCTGATTTGCCTGTGCATCAATTCCGTCAGGAATTTCTCCTGTGGATGGATTTACAGGAATTTGACCTGATGTAAACACCATATTACCAGTTACAACAGCTTGTGAATATGGGCCAACTGCTGAAGGTGCGTTGTTTGTTTTAATCTCTTTCATTTTGTTTTTCTCTCCTTGTATTTTTTGATAAATTTCAACATCATTTTACATAATTATTGCGAGGCATAAGGTTTAGATGCAACTTATTTTTATATCAAAAAACTATTCAAATTTGTTTTCGATAGGTTGGCTATATTTTCTTTCAATAATCCTTAATTTAAACTTCTCAAAAACCTTTTCTTTTTCTATAGAATAGCTATTTATAACTTCATCATTTTTCAATTCTCTATATCCCAAATATCTTTCATCATGCATAACACTTTCATAGTCATATCTGTCTTGACCATACTGAAAATCTCCCATATAGTATTCTGGCAAACCTGCAGATGTTGAAATTTCGTATGTCAATTCTGAATCAGCAACTTTCAATAGACATATATTTACATTCCCACTTTTTAATTTCGAAGTCCATATTCTATATTTGCCCGCAGTACCCCTGCTTTCAATACCTGCATACTCACAAATAAGAGAATCTTCATAAACTCTTATTTCACCATTAACTTCATATGTAATGCTAAAAGGAAATTCGCCGTATGTTATTTGAGGTTCTGGTGGTTTAGGCATTAATATAGAAAATGCACCCGAAAGAACAAATAAATACAATAGTGCAATTATTACAATTACTAATATACAAATAATACTTAACGCTGTTATTGTTTTCTTCATCCAATCACTTCCTTTCGACAACATTCGACATGTCCATCTTGCTCGTGTCAAGTCAGGATTAAAAAGTCAATTATATGGACATTATAACACTTTATAAGACTATTTTCAATATATGTGTCTCATTTCGTTAGCATCATGAAACAGAAGTGTATTTTATAAAGAAAAACCGCTTTTGCATTGGTATACCTTCCTGATTTTTCGATAATTTACAGTTTATCCTCATAGAATGTTGAGAACAAAGAAAAAGCAATTCATCTACTCAGTTAATCCGAATAGATAACTTGCTTTTGATTGTTTTGCTGTCTCAATAATGGTATTCA
>JAZSJX010000094.1:0-3724 GCA_045534535.1 Congzhengia sp. | reverse complement strand
TGAAATTATCGTTGCAGAGCTTACTAAAATTGCAGATTAAGGTGGTGGCAATATGAAAAAGAAAATAACATTTTGGGGATTGCTTGGCAATTGGTTTTGGGTTTCAATCGTATTGCGCTTAATCAATTCCTATACTTTGCAGACCCCAATTTTAGATAATATTATAATGGCGGCTGTGTTTGTTGTTTTATTGATATACCCTGTATATCCGCCGAACTTGGAAATAAAATACACACCAAAACAATGCAGATTGTTTATACGAATTTGCGGTGTGGTCGGAATACTGGCTTCATTTGCAGTAAGAACAAATTTTTAAGGAGAAGCAGATATGAAAATAGCAGAAGATTTCAGAAGAATAGCAAGAAATGCTTTAACAAATAAATGGCTTATTGCTGTCCTTGTTGGACTCGTTGCAGTATTGCTCGGCGGACTTGCAAGCGAAGGACCACAAGTAAAAATAAATATAGATGCTTCAAATGCTGATGTAAGTTTTAGTTTTGCAGGACAAAACATCTTTTCGACAGGCGGAGGACTTAACTCGGATATTGCGGCTTTTATAGCAGGAGCATTTTTCTTTTTTATCATCATTGCTCTTGTGATGGGTGTTATATATTTTATCTTGGGAAGCTTTGTCGGAGTTGGATATGCAAAATTCAATCTTAATCTTGTTGACAAGAAAGAAACGGCATTTGAAACTTTGTTTGAATATTTCTCCTATTGGAGAACAACAGCAGTAATGAGATTATTAAGAGGTTTATATGTGTTCCTTTGGTCTTTGCTTTTCGTTATACCCGGCATAGTTGCAGGTTTTAGTTATGCAATGACAGATTACATAATGGCAGAAAATCCTGAGCTTACAGCAAGTGAAGCAATAGAGCAATCAAAAGCTATGATGATGGGAAATCGTTTCAGATTATTCTGCCTGCAGTTCAGCTTTATCGGTTGGGATATTCTTGCAACACTCGCTTTTGGAATAGGTCATTTGTGGCTTACACCATATAAGCAAGCAGCTTATGCGGCATTCTATCGTGAAGTATCAGGAACAAAATTTATTGAAAACGAATTTGAAACAGTTATAAACCGATGAGGTAATGACTATGAACAGTATTAAGAAAATTTTATTCGGTATTGCACTTATGATATTTGGTTTTGGATGCGTTTATGTCGGTGCACTCACAAACTGGACACCGGCACAGGTGCTTGGACTAATAACACCCATTATCGGTATTGGGTTTGCAGTAATTGGATATTTTGAAAAAGAAGAATAAACATATACAGGAGGTACAAAAATTGAGCAAATCATATTCAGAAATTACACCATATATAAAAGAGCTTGCAGGTTTATCTTGCGGCAATAACCATATAACACCGGAAATGTATCCGGCACACAACGTAAAGCGCGGACTTCGTGATTTGGATGGTAACGGTGTAGTAACAGGACTTACAGAAATATCACACATTAAGGCAAAAGAAAAAGGACCTAATGGCGAGGATATTCCCTGTGAAGGAGAACTATACTTTCGTGGATACAATGTCAGAGACTTAGTATCAGGCTTTTTGAATAAAGACAGATTCGGTTTTGAAGAAACAATATATCTTCTGCTATTTTCAGAGCTTCCCTCACAGACGCAGCTTGACAATTTCAAAGAAACACTTGCAGAGTACAGAAGCCTGCCGAAATCATTTGTAAGAGATATGATACTTAAAGCACCGAGCAAGGATATGATGAATGTCCTTTCCCGTAGTGTGCTTGCATTGTATTCCTATGATGAAAACCCCGATGATACTTCTGTTGAAAACGTATTAAGGCAGAGTTTACAGCTTATATCAATGTTTCCGCTTTTGGCAGTGTACGGCTATCACGGTTACAGACATTATCATTTAGACAAGAGCCTTCATATCCGTGATCCTAAACCGTACTTATCAACGGCAGAAAATGTGTTGCATATTCTGCGTAAGGATGGAGCATTTACACATCTTGAGGCAAAGGTTCTCGACCTTGCTCTTGTACTCCACGCAGAACATGGTGGCGGTAACAACTCAAGTTTTACAACCCATGTTGTAACCTCATCGGGAACAGATACCTACTCTGCAATAGCAGCGGCTCTCGGTTCTCTTAAAGGTCCTCGGCACGGCGGCGCGAATATCAAGGTTGTTCAGATGTTTGATAATATGAAAATTTCTATTAACACACAAAAGGAATCAGAGATCGAAGACTATCTTATGAAACTCCTGAATAAAGAAGCATTTGATAATGCTGGACTCATCTATGGTATGGGACACGCAGTATATTCAAAATCTGATCCAAGAGCAGATATATTAAAAGTATGTGCAAAGGATTTATCAGTTGAAAAAGGCTGCGATGAGGATTTTGCACTATATGAAACAGTAGCAAGACTCGCTCCTCAGATTATAGCAGACAAGCGTAAAATCTATAAGGGCGTAAGTCCAAATGTTGACTTTTTCTCAGGGCTTATATATAAGATGCTTGAGCTTCCATACGAGCTTTACACACCTATCTTTGCAATCTCCAGAATTGCAGGCTGGAGTGCTCACAGAATTGAAGAAATCCAAAATAACGGAAAGATTATACGACCTGCATATATCAATGTAAAAGAAAAAAGAGATTATATAGATATTGAAAATAGATAAAGGAGCAATGCCTATGAAAAAAAGTATAATCAGGATAATTCTTCTCCTTTGTTATTGCATTCCGTTTGTCTTTTTGGCAATGAACGAAGATGCGACTGTTGGAACCCTATGGTTTTACTTAATTATGATACTTGGTTTTTGTGTATTGTGCTGTGCAAGTGTGAAGTCAACAAACACTTGGATAGTGTTTGTTGGAAACATATTAAGCTTTGCGTCTTCCTGTATTTTTGCATGGAACTTTCAGACTCCGAAATGGGAATATTACTTTAAACCATTTCTCCCTAATCAGTTGATTGCTTTTGAAACAGTAATAGCACTTGTAGTTCAGACTATTATAGTCGTTTGCATTATTAGAAAACGCAAAGAAAATAAAAGCAAGGCGGTGTGATTATGGATAAAGAAATTAAAAGAGCAAAGATATTTAATTATACCGTTGCTACGATTTTTCTGTTGATATTCATATGTATCATAGCCTTTTTAGGTATGTGGAAATGGAGCCGTACATTTACTGTCAGCAAATGGATGAATAACCCTGAAGACAGATACAAAATAGTATCAAATATGCTTTCAAAACACGAAATTGTCGGAATGACCGAATATGAAATAATTGAATTGCTTGGTGAGGAACATGAAAAGGCTCCTGAAAGCTTCAAATACCCTCGCGGAGAGTACTTGGACGAAAATACACTTACATATTATCTCGGTGTAGATTTTATGGATAATAATTGGCTGATTATACTGATAGAAAACGGCATTGCAGTTGAGAGCAGAATCGGGGTTACATAAGGAGGCTTGATGGAATGAAAAAGATAGTTGGTTTATTATGTATAGTTGCAATCATGTTTTCAATGACACTTACGTCTTTTGCTGGAAGCATACCTGAAGATCTACTTATGGATCAATCGCAGATATTCTTTGCAGAGGTTGTTTATTACCATCCTGACAAAGAAAAGCCTGACATTGAATTTTCGCCCGTTAAGAAAATTAAAGGCGATGTAAAACTCGGAACAAAGCAGATTGCATATAACTTCAATACCATTGGTGACTTTGATATAAAAGTATGTGATTGAAA
>JAZSJX010000036.1:0-4049 GCA_045534535.1 Congzhengia sp. | reverse complement strand
TTTGTAATTTTAGGAACCTTTATAAGTTTTGCGGGTTCTTCGCCGAACTTAATTGTAATTCTAGCATTTTTCTTAATTGTTTTGCCTGATTTTGGATTTTGGTCGATAATAATTCGCTTGTCGTCTTCTGAGATTTCTTCTTTGTCGTTTGCAACAATTTTTAACTTTGTGCCCTCAATAAGCTCTAAAGCCTCGGCATAGGTGCAATTTATAAGCTCAGGACATTCAATTTCGTTATCTGAGCCGCCTGTCATAAAGTTAATAGCGACAAAAATAAGTGCAACAATGGCAATTCCGGATAAAATTCCGGCAATTATTCCCAATGTGTCTTTTTTCTTTTTCTTCTTTTTAGCATTTTTAGCATTTGCCCTTGAAGGAGTTTTTGTATCCTGCGGTTTTTTTGCCGCACCTTGTGAAGCAGGCCTTTTCACGCCGTCGGGCGCGGGCTTAATAGGTGTAAATTTCTGCGTGTATTTTTCTTCGCTATCATAGCGTACCTCAGAGCCGACATAAACCTTCTTTAAGTCGATAAGCATCTGTGTTGCCGACTGATAGCGTTCGGAAAGCTCTTTTTTCATAGCCTTTAAAATAACCGCCTCTAACGATTTCGGCATTGAGGGGTTAAATACAGAGGGGGGAACGGGGTCCTTTTCTAAATGCTGCATAGCAACGCTTATAGCAGACTCGCCCTCAAATGGGAGACGCCCTGTAATCATTTCGTATGTTAATACACCTAAAGAGTAAAGGTCGGTTTTTGCGTCAACAAAGCCGCCGCGAGCTTGCTCGGGAGAGAAATAGTGAACACTTCCCATTGTAAGACCGCCTGTTGCAACTGTTGCAGGCGTGAGAGCCTTAGCAATACCAAAATCGGTAATTTTTAAGATTCCCTCTTTTGTTATCATAATGTTTTCGGGCTTTATATCCTTATGAACAATCCCTTTTTTGTGTGCGTGCTCAAGTCCTGAGCAAATCTGGGAAGCATAGTCAACGGCTTCTTTCCACTGAAGCTGTCCTTTTGTGTTTAAGTACTGTTTTAGAGTTATTCCCTCAACATATTCCATTACAATATATTCTAAATCGTCCTCGTGGCCAACATCGTAAACTGAAACAATGTTAGGATGGGTAAGTCCGCCTGCGGACTGCGCCTCTATCTTAAATCTTTTTATAAACTCGGCGTCCTCGCGAAACTCAGGGCGCAAAACCTTAATGGCAACATATCTGTTAAGCACCATACATTTTGCTCTGTAGACGATTGCCATACCGCCGCGGCCTGTTTCTTCAATTATTTCATATCTTCCGTCTATTATTTTTCCGTTCATCATTTTACCATCTCCAATCCGGTATTAAAACCTTATTAAAATTACGGTTATATTATCTGTGCCACCGGCTTTTTCTGCTTGTGATACCAATGTGTTTGCAGCAGCATCTAAAGTTTCGGCTGATTTTATAACAGATAAAATCTCTTCGTCATCTACCATATTCACAAGCCCGTCAGAGCAAAGAAGAACAGTATCGCCCTTTTTAACTGAAAACTCGTAAATATCTGCTTCTACAGTTTTGTCCGTTCCTACGGCGCGGGTAATAATATTTTTTTGTGGATGGTTTTTTGCCTCTTCTTTTGTAATCGTTCCGTTCTCAACAAGCATTTCAACTAAAGAATGGTCCTTAGTTATCTGGCTTATTTTGTCTTTTCGTATAAGATAAAGGCGAGAATCCCCAACCTGAACTGCGGTAACCGAATTTTCCATGGCAAGACATGCCGTTATCGTAGTTCCCATACCGGAAAGGTTTTTCTTATTGATGCTCATTTCATAAATTTCCTGGTTGGCGTCTTCTACTGCTTTAATCAAGACATCCTTAGCACTCATATCAGTCTCTCTAAATATGCCGTTTTGCAGAATTCCGACGGCTTTGCCGCTGGCGACTTCGCCCGCGTTGTGTCCGCCCATGCCGTCAGCCACTATTGCCAATACTGTGCCTTTAGAATCCGGTTCCGAAACGAAGAACGAGTCTTCATTAAGCGAGCGGATGCATCCAACACTTGTAGCCGAGCTTACCTCCATTTTATCACTCCCTAACCAAAATTTTATACATTGTGTTTTTTTCTTAGTTGTCCGCAGGCAGCATCAATATCGCTTCCTAACTCACGCCTTACAGTAGCGTTTAAGCCCTTTGAAATCAAGCGGTTTTGAAACAATTCTGTTGCCTTTTTGTCTGTTTTTTTAAAGTTCGTTTCCCGTACATTGTTTACGGGGATTAAATTTATATGGTATAGCCCGCCTGAAAACATTTGTGCGAGTTTGTCGGCACAGGCTAAACTGTCATTTTTACCTGCAATCAGTGCATACTCTATACTGATTCTTCTGTTTGTTTCTTTTATATAATCGTGCATTGCTTTTACAAGCATATCTAAAGGATATTTTTTGTTTATAGGCATAATTTCGCTTCGCATATCATCAAAGGGTGCGTGAAGCGAGACAGATAGCGTTATTGGAAGCTTAAGCTTTGCAAGCTCATATATTTTGGGAACAACACCGCAGGTTGAAAGAGAAATGTGGCGAAGACCTATGTTTAAGGTTTTTTCATCGTTTACAATTTTTAAAAATTTTACTACATTATCAAAATTATCTAAAGGCTCACCGATGCCCATCATAACGATGTTCGATATTTTTTCGCCTGTCTCTTTTTCTGCTGAAATTATCTGCCCGATTATCTCGGCAGAGGTTAAATTTCGCACCTTTCCGCCAATGGTTGATGCACAAAAGGCACAGCCCATTAAGCATCCGACCTGAGTTGAAACACATAAGGTGTTTCCGTGCTTATATTTCATAAAAACGCTTTCTATAAAATTTTGGTCTATAAGCTTAAACAAAAACTTAACAGTGCCATCGGTTTTAGAAACCTGTTTTTCTGCACATTCTAAGTTGCCTATATAATAGCTTTGTGAAAGCTTTTCCCTTAAATCCTTTGAAAGAGTTGTTATTTCTGATATATCGTCCACTTTAAAAGCGGAGGAATATATTTGTGTAGCGCGATATTTTGGCAAATTAAGGCTTGCACAAACATTCTGTACTTCTTCAAATGTAAGATTTCTTAAATCTGTCTTATCCAAGGCCTTATCCTTTCTTTACAAGTCGGCAAACAAAGAAGCCGTCTGAATTATCAGTGTCAGGAAAAATTTCTAAATAACCCTTTTTCGCTCTTTTTGCCATTTCGCCTGTAATGTGTTTGCTTGAAATTTCATCTAATGAAAAGTTTTTGTTTTCTTTTAAAAACAAATCAATCTGCTCTCTGTTTTCGGCAGGGTTTACAGTACAGGTAGAGTAAACCATAACTCCGCCGACTTTCAGATATTTTTTTGCATTATCCAGTATTTTTTTCTGCAAATCAACTATTTCGCTAAAATCTGTTATATTGTCCTTATATTTTATGTCTGGCTTTCGTCTTATAATACCAAGTCCTGAGCAGGGAACATCAAGCAGAATTTTGTCTGCCGTATTTTCTAATTCAGGACGAAAAACTAAAGCATCCTGCGCTTTTGTTTTTATAATGCTGATCCCCAGTTTTTTTGAAAGCTCATCTACTGCGGTGAGTCTGTGCTCATAAAGGTCAAAGGCTAAAATTTTCCCCTCATTTTCCATAAGCTCGGCTAAATGTGTTGTCTTTCCGCCGGGGGCTGAACATAAATCTAACACAATATCATTTTTTTGGGGGTCAAGTGCTAAAGCAGATAACTGTGAGCTTTGGTCCTGAACGCAAAACAGACCGTTAAATTCTGCTCTTTTTTTCTCGCTCGCATTAAAAAGGTATAGCCCCGAATCGCAATATGGTGTTTGCTTAGCATTTATTTCAGCCTCTTCAAGCTTTTCAATCAGCTTTTTCTTAGTGGTTTTAAGTGTGTTAACCCTTATACAAAGCGGAGGTGTTTCGTTTCCTGCTAAAAGCATTTTTTCTGCTCGTTCGCCGAATGTGTCAATAAAGAACTTAACTAACGGCTCAGGATAAGTCGGATCGTAGCCATGTCGTTCTGTGAGCCAAGGAGTTGGACC
>JAZSJX010000042.1:0-7263 GCA_045534535.1 Congzhengia sp. | reverse complement strand
TGGCTCCCCCTGCTGGGCTCGAACCAGCGACATCATGATTAACAGTCATGCGCTCTACCGACTGAGCGTAGCTCAGGAGGTAGGTTGGAGTCCGAGCGCCGGCGGTGGCGGATACAGCGAGGATGACAAGGCGCCGCGGTCGATTTTAAGGGAGAATTTATTTCGAGCAGTTAAAATCGGGCACCGCAAGATGAAGCATGACTGAAAATCTGATGTCGCTGGTTCGAGCCCAGCTGGAGGAGCCATGAAAAAAAGACATTTTTCTTTTTCGAAAAATGTCTTTTTTTCATCGATATAAATCTCTTGCGGGATTTTCGATATGTTAAAATTAACTCGATATGTGCTGAGGCAGTTCATCTTGTTGGAAATGGAGATTGGAGAAAACTTTTATGTCCAATCCGTTATTGCACACATTCATTAGGACCACTTCTTTCAATTCTTAATGAAGAGTTAAGAAAGGTTAGTTGTTTTGGTACAGGAAAGCAAGCAGAAGACAGCACAAAAGATGATATGACATGTGCTCAGTTCCAGACTGAATCAGGTGTTGTTGTACGCTTAATGAGGAACGGAAGATGCAGAGCAAAAATAGGTCATCACAATTACAGAGTTTTCGGTACAGAAGGCTATATGGAAAGAATAGACAGATTCGGAAAACCTGTTATAAGATATAATTCAACAAAAGAACTTGATGTTGAATTGAAGGAAATAGGCGGAGAATTTATGCCTCCCGCATATGCAGCTAATCCTAAAGCAACAGGTCACGGCGGTATGGATTATGCAATGCTTGATAATTTCTTTAAGTCAATTGGAGAAGGAAACGGTGATTCTGTTACATTAAAAGAAGGTCTTGCTATGACACTTCCGGGCATCTATGCAGAAGAGTCTTTAAAACGAGGCGGACAGGTGCTTACAATGCGCTATCCGTGGGACGAGGATTGGACAACTAAATTCGAATAAGATATATAGTTTCTAAGGCGTGCCCGAATATCTTACAAATGTAACATTTATGGTTTTACGAAATTTTTAAAGATAACAATAAATACAGAGAGAATCTACATAAAAGGCTGTAGCAATTTTGCTACAGCCTTTTTGGTTATGGCGCTTTAAAAAGAGCAATATCGGGCGGGAAAACGCTAAAAATGATAAACAAAACAGCCATTATAAAAAGCAAAATATCAAACAATACCTTATATGTGTTTAAACTGCAAGAGATGGTTGTTTTATACACAGCAAAAAATGAAATTATTACACTTATATAAAAGGTAGAAATATCAATTATCGGAATATTAAATCCTAATATGCCCGAATAAGTATAAAATAGAACGGGTATTAAAAATGTTCCTAAAAGTGTCCCAAACGCCAAAGAGGAGTTGATGCACGGATACATTTTCTTAAGATTTTTACTTGCAAACAAGGAATAGAGGTACATTGGGAAAAATAATAACTTCATATGCTCCCAAGTCGATTCGTTTGTTGCCACAAAAAGACCGACAATAGCGTTCTTTCCTGTAAAATTGTAAGCAAAGTGCAGTAGTGTGCCGAGCAAAGATACAAAAATCACTCCTGAAATTATATATGTTTTTAAGCCTTTCATAATCATCACCCATTAGTATGATATGAAAAAAATAAATAAATATTTCTAAATAAAAAAGTAATAAATTAAGGGTTTTACGCATACAGTTTAACAAGAAAATAAGAAAGCGGGTGTGCGTATGGAAATAAACAAAGAAAGCATAAATTTAAATGAAAAAAGTATTAAAATGAATTCTAATGTTATGATGGAGGGGGATATTATAGTCCCCGATGTAAACCCTGATATAAGGGAAATTTTGCTTGCGGATGCAAATGCTAAGGTAAATACAGCAGAATTTAAGAATGGAAAGCTACACATATCTGGTGTTGTAAATGTCAGCGTCTTATACAAGCCTGATGATGATTCATGTGAGCTTAAGCCTCTTAATGCAAGCTTTGATTTTTCTGATGTTTGCGATATAGCATCAGGAGATGGTTTAAAATTCCTAGTTTCAGCTTCTACAGAGCATATAGGATTTACACTTGTTAATTCAAGAAAGCTTTCTGTTAAGGTAATCCTTTCACTCCAAACCAATGGGTACAAAAGCTACGAAATTTCGCCAATCACATCAATCAGCGGTGATGATGTTGAGTGCAGAAACAGAAATTATAATATATATATTCCTGTTTCTGACATAGTAACTGACATAAATGTATCTGACCTGTTAACGGTTCCTGCCGATATGCCTGATATTGACGAAATATTAAAGGTTGACGCCTGGGGTTCTTCGGGCGAATGTAAGATTATGAACGGCAAGGTTATGGTAAAAGGCGTTTTACATATAAAGACACTTTACAGTGCGCCAACTGAAGAAAGCAGAACAAGGATTGTTTTACATGAAATCCCGTTTACTGAGATTGTTGAGGCAGAAAATGTTGATGAAAACTGTACAGTTTTTGTTGCATACGATGTAAAGGATATAATAGCTCACGCAAGAGGGGACATTAACGGCGATACAAAGCTTATAAATGCAGACGCTACAATTGGAGTGAGATTGAAGGCGTCAAAGTCTGTGCAGCTTTCACTTGCTGATGACTGCTACAGCACATCGGGAAAAGTTAATAATGTAGTTGAAAAGGTTAATCTCTTAGAATATATAGATTCAGAAAACACAGAATTTACTCAAACACAGACAGTTAAAATGCCAAAAAATATTACACTCCGGGAAATTATAAATGTAACAGGAAAAACTATAGTGCGAGATATATATTTTGAAAATGACGCACTAAATGTAAAAGGAAATCTTGTTTCTTTTCTTCTGTATAGGGAAGATAAAAACGGAAACATCAGATGTGCTGTTACTGAAACTGATTTTTGCTGGCAGATGAAAGCACAGGGAGATAGGCTTTTAGCTGATGTTGATATGTGGATGGAAGATGTTGTCGCAACAAAAACAAGTGGCGACGAGACATCAGTTAAAATGACGATAGGAGTTTATGCTAAGGTTTTAAAGACGCGTGAAATTGATATAATTACAGAATGTGAAAAGCTTGATGAAACGGTAGATTCAGGGAATAAACCAAGCCTTATAATATACTTTGTAGAGGATGGCGACACCCTTTGGAATATCGCTAAAAGATATGGCACGACTGTTGAGAAAATTAAAATGGCAAACAATTTAGAAAGTGATATTATTCATCCCGGAAGAAGAATGTTGATTCCAAAAGCTTCATAAAAAAGAGCTCGCATATTTGCGAGCTCTTTTTTTATTTACAAATAGAAATCCAATGCCAGCATCACACAAAATCCAACAAGCAACGAATATGTTGCACCTCGCTCCGCTCCGTGTGAGTGGGTTTCAGGTATCATTTCGTCGCTTATAACATAAAGCATTGTTCCGCCTGCAAAGGCTAATGCAAACGGTAATATTGTATTTGAAATGCTTACCGCAAAAAATCCTAAAAAGGTTCCGAAAACCTCTACTAAGCCTGTTGCAAGAGCAGCAATAAATGTTCGTCTTGGAGATACACCCGATGCAAGCATAGGAGCAATGATTACCATTCCCTCAGGAATGTTCTGGAGTGCAATACCGCCTGCAATAGTTAATGCCTCAGCAGTATTTCCCGTTCCGAAGCTCACGCCTGCTGCAATACCCTCAGGAAGATTATGAATTGCAATTGCCATAACAAACAACAACACCTTGTTGATGTGGTCTGTCTTGTCAGGATGCTTTTCACTGTCAAATCCTGAAATTCTGTGCAGGTGAGGAATTATCTTGTCAATCAGATTGAGAAGATATGCTCCGCAAAAAATTCCTGCAATTGTAACAATAAGCGAAAATCTTCCGCCGTATTCGAGCGAAGGAAGGATAAGACCAAGAACCGATGCACAAAGCATAATTCCTGCAGCAAAGGAGAGAGTAATGTCGCTGAATTTATGTGATATTTTTTTAAATAAAAAGCCTATCACGGAGCCGAATACAGTTGCTCCGCCAACGCCTATAGCTGTCAGTAATACAATATTCATAGCATTTACAGCACAAGCGATGGAGCGGTGTATACGCGTGCTTTAAGCTCACTGTTTAGCATATATAAGCCTTTAGCGTCTGTTCCGAAAAGCTCCATTTTTGTAATTAAGTCAGTTGCATTCTTTTCTTCCTCGCCTTGTTCCTTTACAAACCAATCCAGAAGCTGCATTGTGCGGAAATCGTGGTCATCAAATGCTGCAGCGTAGATGTTATCAATTAAAGAGGTTACGAGTTGCTCGTGTTTTAAGCCTGCTTTCAAAGGATCCATATGTTCCTTTAACTCACATTCCGGCTTTCTGATTGCCTCAAATGTAACCTTTTCTTCGTTGTTTAAAAGATATTGATAGAATAGCATAGCATGGTCGCGTTCCTCCTGTGCCTGAATACGATACCAGTTTTCAAACCCATCAAGGCCTACTGATGCGTAGTAGTTAGAAAATTCAAGGTAGAGGTATGCTGAGTATAATTCGTGGTTGATTTGCTCATTTATGAGCTTTGATACTTTTGAATTCATAAAAACGCTCCTTTTTTATTTAGAATTAAGGAACTGTAGCTTGACGCCGCAGTTCCTGTTGTTTTTTGATTTTTTAAAGCCGATTTGAAAAGGCTGAGAAAAAAAGATATATTATTTTTTGCCTTATATGGTCTGTGCTTTTTTTGAAGCCTTTCTATTCGTTGTCTTTTAAAAATTCATTTATCCTTTCAACTAATGCATCTGCATCCTCGCCATGCACCATGCAAGCCTGCTCAACAGATTCGCCTGAAGCAGAAGGGCATCCCAAGCAATGCATACCGATTTCTAAAAAGAACTGAGCGGTATCGGGATTTAATCTCAAAACATCCATAATAATTGTATCCTTGGTTATTTGGTTAGCCATAAAAAGACCTGCCTTTCATATAGTAAAAATTTAAAGCATCATATATTATTCTGCTAAATCATATTATACTATACGGGTGATTTTTTTTCAATATATAGTTTTCAATTTTTAATAAAATTTGCAAAAAAAATTATGAAAATAAAAAATATTATGTAAACCAACAGAATTTTATAATTACAAGTTGTTAACATTGTTAACAGAGTTATGAACAGGAAAAATGCAAAAATAATGCTTTTTTTCGCAAGTTACTAACATTATTAACAGGTTATCAACAGATCATTAAATGTGCAACATACCCTTGTAATCAAGCTGTAAAAGCCCCTTAATACAGAAAAAACATAAGGTTTACATAATTATGATGCGAGGAGATTGGCGGTTATTATGATAAAGTCTTTGATAAATATTTTATCTATTGCACTAATATATTTCGGCACCGTATTTGGCGCAGGTTTTGCATCCGGACAGGAAATTTCAGCCTTTTTTTCGGCACACAAATCGTGCGGAGTTTTGGTGTCTTTACTTGTAGGTTTTATGTTTTCTTTTTTTGGGTATATTATTTGTAAAAAATCAAAAACATATAGTTTAAATAGTGCAGGGGAGCTTTTTGACTTGCTTTTTTCAAAAAAAATAGCTTCCTTTTTAAATTTTATATGTATGTCGTTTCTGGCAGTATGCTTTTGCATTATGATTGCCGGCTGCGGGGCGCTTTTTGCTGAACAGTTTTCTGCCAATGCTATCTTAGGCACTTTTTTCTCACTTTTGATATGCTACATAATAATAAGGAATAAAACAGACGGTCTTGCCTGGTTTAATTCACTTATAACGCCGTTTATGATTGTTGGCATGATTGTACTTTGTGTTCTGTGCTTAAACGGCACAAAACTGGATTTTGAGGGCGTGAGGGCATCTGATGTTGGCAAGGCATCGTTTTCGGGACTTTTGTATTTAAGCTACAATATTATGTCAGCTGCTGCGGTGTTAGTTCCTTGTGCAAAAATATCAGGAAAACCTGTAGAAGCAGGAGTCGGTGGAGCACTGGGAGGAATCCTTATTACATTTCCTATGGTATTGCTTTCTAAAGTCTTAACAGACTTTCCTGAAACCTGGTCAAACCAACTTCCTTTTTTTGCCCTGGTTTATAATAATTTTCCAAACCTTAAGCTTTTGTGCGCAATAATTTTATATTGTGCGATGCTGACTACTGCAGCATCATCAGGAGTTTCGATTCTTGCAAAGGTAAGAGATAAATATTCAGGCAAAAGTGCCTTAATTCTTTGCATAACGGCCTTTTTTGTTTCATATATTCCGTTTAATGTTCTGGTAAAATCAATGTATTCAATATATGGTGTTTGCGGGATTATTCTTATAATTGGAATTATAAAATCATTTTCAAGTAAAAAAGAGAAAAAAAGCATATTAAGAAGAAAATATAAGTAATTACGAGATAATTTAAAAAAATAGCATAAAATAAAAAAAATTAAAGTTGCATTGATGAAAAAAACTTGCTATAATAAACGAGTGCCCTAAAGGACGGGGTTTAGCGCAGTTTGGTAGCGCACATGGTTTGGGACCATGGGGCCGGGGGTTCAAGTCCCTCAACCCCGACCATTTTAATAATTGCTGGCGTAGCTCAGTTGGTAGAGCAGCTGATTTGTAATCAGCAGGTCGCGGGTTCGAGTCCCATCGCCAGCTCCATTTTTTTGTTATAATTTAATATGGAAGAGTTCCCGAGTGGCCAAAGGGGGCAGACTGTAAATCTGTTGCTTGTAGCTTCGGTGGTTCGAATCCACCCTCTTCCACCAAAAAACGACTTGTTTTGCAAGTCGTTTTTTTATTGATATTAAACTTTTGGCTTTATACTAACAAAAAAAGCAATCCACACAAAAGTGTGAACTGCTTTTTGGTGACCCGTAGGGGACAAAGCCGCTTCGCGTCTTTTCTGCTTGACGACCGAAAGCTAACGCTTTCAGTACCCGTCTGCGCACCAACGGCGCTAAAAATATGCCACTGGCATATTTTCTAAACGCTTGTTGCCCTCTCAGGGGTTCGAGTCCCCCATAATAAAAAAGCAATCCACACAAAAGTGTGAACTGCTTTTTGGTGACCCGTAGGGGACTCGAACCCCTGTTTTCGCCGTGAGAGGGCGACGTCTTAACCGCTTGACCAACAGGCCGTATTAAGTTTTTTTTAAACAACATAGCTATTATAACACAGTTTTTTTTATAATGCAAGTAAAAATTTAAAAAAATTAGCGGACTGTAGCAAAAAAGCTACAGTCCGTATTATTATTATTATTTACTAATTGTCTTAATAACCATGCTTTTCCATCTTCCTGACATAAAGAA